>JAFOHJ010000299.1 GCA_017421885.1 Clostridia bacterium | reverse complement strand
GGGATATTTCGGTAAGTCCGGTCGGGCGATTCGTAAATCGCCCCTACATATCCCCCAGTCAACTTCGTTGACAGCCCCCTTTAGGCAAGGGGGCCTTGGATATGCCCTCTCAAACGGCATAAAGAAAAGGCTCCCCGAAGGGAGCCTTTCTGTATGTATCATGAATATTTTAGATATTCTGGAAGTCAACTGCCATGGTTGCCGTTTTCGCACCCCACAAAATCTTCGATTTTGCGAGGACCCCTGAGAATTAAATAGATTTTGTCGGAATAGATCCGCCAAAATCGTGCGCCGCCATTCTGACCGGCGGCGTTACGACTCAAACGGCAAACAAAAACCGCCCCGAAGGGCGGTCTTTGTATGTATCATGAATATTTTAGATATTCTGGAAGTCAACTGTTGCGTTGCCGTTTTCGTCGTAGACAACAGCGTCCTTATCGAGAGAGATCTCGTCGATAGCCTTCAGATACTCGGGGATCGAGTTGTAGAGAGGCTTGTAGTTAGCGATGATCTCCTTGGCAGCTGCTGCATCGTTGGACAGCAGAGCGTCGGTTACAAACAGCTGAGCCTTTGCGGAGTTGACGCAGAGACGGTTAGCGTCTGTGATGTAATAGTTGATGCCGTGGCCTGTGCCTGTAGCGCCCGAAGCGTTGAACTGGACACCGGGCATGACGCATGTCAGATCGCCGAAGTCAGAGGAACCTGTGCTCCATGCATTATAGTCAAATGCAACTCTTTCTTCGCCAACGAGGTCCTTACAGCACTGCTCAACCAGCTTCATGTAAGCGGGATCATGATACTCGGGAGCATAACCGGGACGGTCGCACAGCTCAACGCCTGCGCCCAGCGCCAGTGCAGCACCTGTCAGAGCACGGTTGACCTTCTTATTCTCGCGCTTGATAGCCTCGAGGGACTTACCGCGAACATAAGACTCGATCTTCATCTCGTCGGGGATGATATTAACAGCAACGTTAACACCCATCATGATGGGATGGAAACGGATTGTATCCTTCTCCTGGAATGTCTCGCGCAGATCGTTAACAGCCTGCAGACCGAGCATTGCAGCATACTGAGCATTTACGCCCAGGTGAGGAGCGCCGCCTGCGTGCGAGCTCTTGCCCTTGAACTTGATTGTCTTAGCCATGCAGCCGTTGTTGCCGACGCCGCACTTGAAGTCGATATCGTCGCCGTTCGAGCCGCCATGGACCATCATGGAGATGTCGATGCCGTCAAAGAAGCCGCGATGCATGAACTCGACCTTACCGCCGTTATACTTGATGATGCCCTGCTGACGGAGGCCTTCTCTGAACTCGAGCTGGATCATTTCCTCAGCGGGAACAGCCATCAGACGGATCTTGCCGCAAAGGCCGTCGAGAGCGCCGGGCTGCTTAAGAGCAGCAGCGATGCCCAGAAGGGCAGCAACCTGACCGTGGTGGCCGCAGCAGTGTGTCATACCGTTGACCGACTCGGGATGGTTAGCAATGTCAAGAGCGTCGAGCTCGCCCATGATGCAGAGGAAGGGGCCGGGCTTGCCTGTGTCGATATCTGTGATAAAGCCGGGGATGTTGCCGGCCTGTGTCAGTTCATAGCCGAGAGCTTCGAACTTCTCTGTGAGGTAAGCATTAGCTTCCCACTCTGTGTAACCTGTCTGAGGATGAGCCCAGAGCCATCTCTCGGCGTCGAGGATCATCTGCTTGTTAGCGTCTACATTCTTGACGATCAGTTCCTGTCTGTTTGTCATGAGATATATTCCTCCTTAAATGTTTGTGAATAAACATATTAAATGTATAATCCATCAAAGAAATTATATCATCCTATTTTAAATAAAGAAAGTCTTTATTTGCGTTTTGTTTCTTTTTCGGGACTTTAGCCTTATCCTTTTGGTCATATTGCACAAAAAACAAAACTCTCCT
This sequence comes from Clostridia bacterium, assembly GCA_017421885.1. The sequence continues at coordinate 6,280 of JAFOHJ010000299.1, read as the reverse complement.
TAACGGAGAGCTTTAAATAAGCGCAGCTACGCGGCGTGGCTTGCGCTCTCAAAGTCGACGCACAGAGTGCTTTATTTTTACCTGGGTCTGCTGTCCAGATACGACTGCAGTATTACCGCAGCTGCAACTGCGTCGACTTTGGCTCTCTGCTTGCCCTTCTTCTTGCCGGCATCCGACAGAAGACGGTTCGCCGTGATGGACGAGCCGCGCTCGTCGCAGTATTTGATGGGCAGGCCACATTTTTCGCCCAACGCCTCGCCGAATATACGCGATTTCTCAGCTCGGGGTCCCTCTGTGCCGTCCATATTGATGGGAAGGCCCAGCACTACCTCGCCCGGCTTCTCCTTCTCTATCATCTCGAGGATGAGCTCCATCAGCCTCTCGCGGCTGCGCTCGGTGATCGTCACGCTTCTGCCTGCAAGGAAGCCTGTGACATCGGAAACGGCTACGCCTGTGCGGACGTCGCCAAGATCTATGGCCATAACTTTCATTATATGTCCTCCATATATTAAATATGTCTGTTATGATACCATTTTAAGAGGCATATGTCAAAATATGCTCAGCCTTCCCAGGCCATATCCCAGAATGCCAGTTCATATTCGCTCGACTGTCTGAAGATATCGCTCAGCCTTGCCTTGTGCTCATCGTCAAACCCGCGGCATTTCTCCTCGGCGAACCTTGCCCATGTGACACACTCGTCATAATAATGCTGCGATGTATATCCCGAGATGAACTCGGAATACTTTCCGCCCTTTACACTGTCTTTTTCTATCTTCCGGAAGATATAAGCATAGCTGAACATGCAGGGCAGCACCGCCATAAGTATCTCGGGAGCATCGTATTTTTCGGCAATATCCAGCATGAAGCCGAAATATTCGCGATTTGCCTTTTTAGGCTCAAAGGTGTCGATCAATTCGCTGGTCAGGCCGCGCTCACTCAGCCACCTGAGCCTGTCGGAACCCTCGCTGTCGTTGACAAAGGCCAGGACCGAATAATATGTGCGTATATCCTCCATCGAGTGAGATTTATACATGGCCGCAGCATATACACGGGCGTATTCGCGCAGATAGATCGTATCTTCCACAATGTATCCCACGAACTTGTCCTCATCGAGGGTTCCGTCGCGCAGGCCGGTTATAAAGGGATGGGACAGATACTTTTCCCATATATCCATCGAATCGTTTATGACTTTATTTATGAACTCCATTTTATCCACCTCATCTAAGTACCCACATATGGTCAAGCGGACCGCTGCCTTTGCCAAGGTCGAGCATGGCCGACAGGGCACCTGAAATATATTTTTTCGCAAGCCGTACCGCTTCGGGCAGGCTGTACCCCTCGCCCAGACGGCAGGCTATAGCCGACGAAAGGGTGCAGCCGGTGCCGTGGGTGTTGGAATTGTAGATCCGCCTTCCGTGCAGCCACAGCTTTCCACCATCGTATACGAGCAGATCGGAAGCATCGCTTATGCTGTGGCCGCCCTTTACCAGCACGGCACAGCCGTATTCTCCACGGATATACTCACCTGCTCTCTCCATATCGGCCTCATCATGTATTTCAAAGCCGCACAGCACCTGTGCCTCAGGTATATTGGGAGTGATGACCGCCGCCATGGGGAACAGCTTCTTTTTCATTACATCAAGCGCACCGCCTGCCATAAGGACACTGCCGCTGGTGGCAACCATCACAGGGTCGACAACGATATTCGAAGCCTTATGAAAGGAAAGGCGATCAGCTATGGCATCGGCAAGCGCTCCGCTTGAGACCATTCCGATCTTCACGGCATCGGGGCGGATATCTTCAAACACGGCATCTATCTGGGCCGCGGCAATATCTACCGGCACGTCCATAACTCCTGAAACCCCCGTGGTGTTCTGCACAGTCAGTGCCGTTATTGCACACATTCCGTATGCTCCATGGGCCGCCATAGTCTTGAGGTCGGCCTGAATACCTGCACCGCCGCTGGGGTCGGAGCCTGCAATAGAAAGCACCTTTACCATACAAGCACCTTCTTCCAGTCCATAAGCCCTCTTTCAAGAGCAATGTCGGCAAGCGCACTGACCTCATGCCAGTCGCTGCCATTATCGGGCACGGCGACGGTAACAAAGCCGGCCGCTTTTGCTGTCTTTATGGCATAGGCGCTGTCTTCAAACACGGCAACCTCCGAAGGCTCGAGCCCCATTGCACGGGCAGCCGCAAGGAACACATCGGGCTTTGTCTTACCTGCACCCACTTCTCCACAGGTGTGGATAGAATGGAACATATCTAAGACCCCGTGTCTTCCGAAGCCTGCCTCAACATGGTCTCTGCCGCTGGATGTGGCAATGGTCATGGGAAGTCCCATTTCACTCATCTCTCGGAGGCATTCATTCATATGCGGCTTGGGTTCGACCACTTTTCTGTACTTTTCCAGCATGACGTCACTTATACCATCAAGTATCTGGTCTGTCGTCATATCGGGGAAATAGCTGTCGACAAGATACTGAGAGCCTTCGATAAGGCTCATTTCAAACAGGATATCTTCAAGGTTTTCGGCAGGCTCTTTGCCGTTTTCTCTTACAAAGTCAGAGCTGCAGGTCCTCCAGTGCTCCATCGATTCGAGCAGAGTGCCGTCCATATCAAAAATAATACCTTTGATCACTTGATCACCTCCTCCGCCAGCGCGTTTAACCTCCTTGCGGCATTCTCTATATCGGGAGATGCAAATATGGCCGAAACAACAGCCACACCGTCGATGCCGCTTCCCGAAAGCCTGAGGATATTGTTCTCGTTGATGCCGCCTATGGCAACTACCGGGATATCCACAGCATTGCATATCTCGCGGAGGGTGTCAAGTGCTACAGCCTCGGCATCCTTCTTGGTGGAGGTGTTGAAAACCGTTCCGACTCCTATATAATCGGCCCCCATTTTCTGAGCCAGCAGAGCTTCCTCCACCGTTCCTGCCGACACACCTATAATAGCATCTTCGCCCAAGAGCTCGCGCACCTTCAGCGCCTCCATGTCGCTCTGACCTACATGAACGCCGTCGGCACCGCACATCTTTGCCGCAAGCACATCGTCGTTGACCACAAAGGGCACGCCATACTGCCTGCAAAGCACCGCGATGTCACGACCTTCTTCAGCCATCGAAGCTGTATCCATACCCTTTTCTCTCAGCTGAACAAAGGTAGCTCCGCCCATGAGTGCCTTTTCGACAGCCGAGGGGAGGGTGTCCTCCCCCAGCCAGCTGCGATCGGTGACGGCATAGAGCTTCATTCCTTCTCTTACCTTTTCCTTACAGAAGCTCATACTTTGCCTCATTTTCCAGCACAGCATCGTCCATGAGATATATCTCATCGATGAGCAAGTCGCGGAAGGAGCTTGTGCCAAGGCCGCGCTCTGCCATCTTTCTCTGCGCCCTCTCGCCTGCTGTTTTCATCATACAGAGGCACTGCAGCGCGCCCTCGAATACATCGTCCGATGCGGCGATAGCCGCCGTCATCAGAGCCGACAGCATGCATCCGCTGCCGGTGATGCGGCCCATAACGGGATGTCCGCCCTTTACGGCACAGGCACGGCTGCCACTGACCACAAGATCGGTCTCGCCGGTGATTACGATAACAGCGCCTGTCCTGTTCGCCATATCTCTCACCCATGCGACTACCGAACCTATATTTTCGGCTGTTACTTTATCGTCACTCGATGCATCCACCCCTCTTGTTGTGGCGCTGCCCAGAGCAAGAGCACGGAGCTCAGAGATATTGCCGCGGATGACGGTGGGGCGCACTTGGTCGACAATAGCTGCCGCAGTATTTGTTCTGAGAGCCGATGCGCCTGCACCTACGGGGTCCAGCAGAACGGGATGACCCAACTCGCCGGCACGTTTTCCGGCAGCCAGCATCGAGGGAATGGTACGCTCGTTAAGCGTGCCGATATTGATATCGAGAGCCGAGCATATCGATGTTATCTCGGCGGATTCGCCGATGTCGTCGGCCATAATGGGCGATGCGCCCGAGGCCAGCAGGATATTGGCACAGTCGTTTACCGTGACATAATTGGTGATACAGTGCACCAGAGGCGACTTTTCCTTAAGATTTCTGCACAGATCGAACTTCATTTTCATTTCTCCTTTTTCAATGAATGACAGTCTTCTGATCTGCACGGCGAGACAGCTTGCACAGGAGCAAGAGCAAATAAAAAAAGGATATGACTCGCGATTCATATCCTTAAAGTTACACCTGCTGCCCAATATATGAATATACTGAGCCCTGTGTTTTCCACTTCCTTCGTCGGCATGATCCAAATCAGGTTCTAAGGGTCAGAGACATTCATCTCCCTCTCAGCCGGTATCGCCGACTCCCCCGGGTAAATATTTACTTGATTTTGTGATACCACATTAAATGCGTTTTGTCAAGCGCATTAGTCCTCCCACATGACCAGCACCCTACCGCTGACCTCGATGAGTGCGGCCTCATCTTCCCTCTCATTGCTTACGCCAAGAGGGAAATCGGGGGTGACCCGATGATGCTCCAGCTCGTATTTGGCATTTTTTATGGTAACTGCCGCCTCACCGCCGTGGGCAAATACCGAAAAGACCTTTCCCTTTCCTCCGGGAATCGAAAGCGAGCAGTTTTCTATATGAGTGACATTCCAGCCGTCGCCCTTCATAACTGCTCGTCCGCCGTGGGAGGTGATAAAGGCCAGCACCTGATAGTTAGCATAGGCATGGTCGATCCTGCCTCCCATGCAGCCGTAAAGGACAAAGTTGCTGTATCCGCGCTTAAATCCTTCGCGCACAGCCAGCATTACGTCGGTATCGTCCTTCTCGGGCGGATGATAGAGCACCTCGAACCCCTCGGGCACATAACCCAGCGAGTCGAAATCTCCCACCACCATATTAGGCCTTCTGCCGCCCATATTGGCAAAGCCGCCGTCACACGCCATGACGAAATCGGTGTTAAGGAACTCCATCCTGCCGTTATCTCGTGAACCTATGATGACACATCTGCCCATATTTCTTTCTTCCATATATTTCACCTGCCGGTTTTTCTGTATTTTCTGATTTTTCTTAGTTTTCCCTGATAAAGGCCTTCGCCGCAGAACCGAAGCTCAAAGCCGCACCTCTCAAGCACCCTGCATGAGCCTACATTTTCTTCAAGACATATCCCCCACAGCTCGTCTATACCCAGCCGATCTGTTATAAAGGGGATGAACATCGCAAGTCCCTCGCGGGCATACCCTCTTCCACGAAAACTCTCACCGATGTGAAAGCCGACCTCCCAACTGCCATCCCTGAGCATAACAGCCTCTACATGGCCCGTGGGCCTGCCGCCGTCTTTCTCGACGAGAGCATAGACCTGAGGCGAAAGTCCGCTGCGGTATCTTTCAATAAACAGCTCTATCGCCGCCCTCGCGTCGGCTTCGGTCTCGAAAACCTCGTCGGGGAGAAAGGTGAGGTTCAGCTCGTTTTTCGAAAGTTCACTCAGCACCTTCGCCATGTCGGGCGTGAACTCTTTTATCTCGAGTTCTGCCATCATATCACCTTAAAGAGAATGGTCAGCGCACCCATGATGAGGGGCTGGTGGACCATATATACCTCAAGCGAGTGCCTGCCCAGCCATGTAAGAATAGGCAGCTCTCTGCCTCCCGGCACCCTTGTTCCGATAATTCCATGAAGGAAATACCCCGCTGCGAAGAGGAAAACCCACGGAATTATGGGGAAATAGTCAGTAGAATGAAACCCTGCGTAGGGAAATCCCAGCCATGCCGAGATCCAGCCGCTGTATAGAAAATCAGGCAGCGGGAAGGTCACGCTTCCCAGGCCGAGATAGCCGTCCTTGGCAAATCGTGTGGCCAGAAACAGCATTATCGACAAAACTAGGCCCATTCCTTTGGGCAGCCTGTCAAGAAAAGGCCTTATAAGACTTATTATCATCATGGCAGCGCCGGTAAGGGTGAGGACACCGAACCAGTTGGGTGTCGATGGCGAGAACAGCTTCATCACAAGGCTTATCACCCAGCCGCAGCCGAAGACGATCGCTCCGCGCTTTACTCCATGTCTTCCCAATTGCAGACAGAAGCCGGAAAGGGCGATGAAGGTGCAGCAGATGAGCTGCTGCCATATAAAAGCACCCATTCCCCGGTACCACGGCATGTTTACCCCAAAGAGATAAACAAGGTCCCATATGGCGTGGTAGGCCATCATATTGATGAGGGCAAAGCCTCTTATGTTGTCAAGCGTGTATATTCTTGGTTTTTTCATCATTCACGGTCACCATCAAGTTGTTATTGGCTTTACTTT
>JAFOHJ010000298.1 GCA_017421885.1 Clostridia bacterium | reverse complement strand
GATCATCCGAAACTTCGTTTATCTCTTCATATTCCTTCTCGGGCAGAGCGCGGGTGAAGATATCGGCCATCTCGCCGCGGGTGATGTTGCGGTTGTAGTCGGCAAAGTCGCCGTCTTCGATTATGTCATTCTCGATCGCATAGTCAACATAGGTCTGATACCAAGGTATGCCGTTTACCAGGGTGTCCTCGCCGGTTTCATACAGCATGTGGATGCGGTCGGCCATAACTATGGCCTCGGCCACCGTCAGCGTGCCGTCAGGCTTGAACTCGGTGGGCGATGCGCCCTTGATAAGGCCGTATTCAAAAGCGGCCTTTACCGAGCCGTGATACCATGCGGCTTCGGCAACATCGGAAAATCCGGTATATTCTTTTGCCGCTTCAAAATTGTCCATACCCTTTGCAAAGGCCGTTACGCTAAGACCCATGCAGAGCAAAACTGCAACCAGTATAGAGGTGATTTTCTTCATTTGCAGCCTTCCTTTCGTTCATTTATGATAACTATTCGTAATTTTATATTATTTTTAGACTTAACGGGTTCATTTTTGTGTATTGCTGCAGATGTGACAGATGTTTGGGGATGCAATAAACTTGCGGGCGTGCAATGCACGCCCCTACAAGGTAATTTACCGCAAGATGGCTGTAGGGGCGAGCATTGCTCGCCCGCTCATGCGATTTGCGAATCTTCCCTGCGGTCGTCCGACAGATAACTCAAAAAACAACGCGAGCCGAAGCAGCCGAAGCTGCTTCGGCCCGTTTTATCAAAGCCTGTGTTTAATTACTGCTCGTCGCAGAGTCTGTCGAGGATCTTAACCAGCAGGTTGAAGACTCTCTCATAAGAGCCCAGATCCACCCACTCTTCGGGTGTGTGAGCGCCGCCCGAGTTGGGGCCGATGCCTACGATGTCAAGCCCGGGGATCAGGCCGCGGAATACGCCGGCCTCGGTGCCGCCGTGGACAGCTCTTACCTGGCCTTCCTTGCCCGACATTTCCTTATAGATGTCCATGACCAGCTTGCGCATCTTGGAATCGGCATCAAAGGAGAATGCAGGATAGGAGCCTGTGATCTCGCACTGAGCACCTGCCATTGTGGCGATGTCGTGAACGACCTCGGAGATAGAACGGACAAGGCTGTCCTCAGCCGAACGTACTGTGACCTCATACTTGACGAAGCCCTCTTCCATTGTGACAACGCCTACGTTGAGGGATGCATTGGTCAGACCCTCGATGGCCATGCTCTTCATCATCATACCGTTGGGCAGGACGTGGCTCAGGTGAACGATCTGCTTTGTGGCCTCGAGATTGATGGCCTTTTCAGCCGAAGCTGTGTCGAGAACTACCTTAAAGCCGCTGTCGGAGAATGCCAGCTCGCGTGCAACTTCCTTCTCGGTCTCGGCAATGATCTCGCGTGCGCGGTCAGCCATGCCGTTGTGGACCATGATCACGCAGTCTGCCTCGCGGGGGATAGCATTGCCCTTGAAGCCGCCTGTGATGGATGCGATGTTGAAGATACACTCCTTGGAGATATTATACAGAATACGTCCGAGGATCTTGTTGGAGTTGCCCTTTTCCATGTGGATCATGCCGCCCGAATGGCCGCCGTCCAGGCCGCGGATGTGGATGCCGATGCCTTCGCCCTTAGCCTCTACATAGTGGAAGGGAACCTTTATGAATACATAGTTGCCGCCGGCCGAAGATGCAAGGAAGCCGCCCTCGCCGCCTGCGTCCATCGAGATCATTCTCTTGGCTGTCAGGTGTTCGCCGCTCATGTTCATAGCGCCGATAAGGCCGACCTCTTCCATCGAGGTCATGACGCACTCGAGAGGAGGATGGCGGAGATCCTTACGGTCGAGAACAGCCATCATGTAAGACAGAGCATAGCCGTCGTCGCAGCCCAGCGTTGTGCCTGTGGCTGTGAGGATGTCGCCGTTTACCTGAAGCTTGAGGCCATCCTTTTCCCAATCATGGACGGTGTCCTGATTCTTCTCGGGAACGATGTCGAGGTGACCCTGCAGCATAACTGCAGGCAGATTCTCGAAGCCGGGTGTGCCGGGCTTCTTGATGATGACGTTATTGAACTCGTCAACATTTACCCAGAGGCCGCGATCCTCGGCAAACTTCTTCATGAAAGCAGCGATGCCGGCCTCGTTGCGGGAAGCACGGGGAACTGCGCTGATCTCTTCAAAAAAGCGGAGAGCGTCGGCAGGCTCTCTGCCGGAAATAACATAGTTCATAGGTGTTGCTCCTTTCGGATTATATAAGTTGATTTTAGTATATTATTATTTCCCTGCTTTTTCAAGAAAACTTTAACCAAAAACAAAAGATTAAGTGTTTAATAAATGATTTTGTTGTGTTATAATGGGTAGGTCAAAATATGCTTCGAAAGGAGAAATGCTCTATGGACGCTAAAACAAAGACCCAGGAGCAGCAGGGCAGCCCCAAGGTCAGAAAGATAACCACCACCCTTGACAGCCTGCCTGCCGGCGATCCCAATGCCATCGCCAGAGTAGACAGAAAAGCCGCCCTGCCGGAGGGAGTAACCTCCAATATGCTGTATAAGGACATCATCTCCATCGGCTGGCCCGCCTTTGTCGAGCTGACACTCATGCAGCTGACCGCAATGTTCGACACCATGCAGGTAAGCCGCCTCGGCACATGGGCAACCTCGGCCGTCGGCCTGACAAACCTGCCCAAGATGCTGCTCGGCACCGCCTTCATGGCCCTCAACACCGGTACCATGGCCATGGTAGGCCGCTATCGCGGCGCCGGCCAGCAGGAAAACGCCAAGCGCGTTATCCGCCAGACCTTTATTCTCAATGCCCTCTGCGGCATCATCTTCGGCATCATCGGCCTTATCTTTGCAGAGCCCCTCATCAGGTTTATGGGCGCCAGCGAAGAAAAGGTCCTCATCGAAGGTGTAAAGTATTTCCGGATCCAGATGATCGGCTTTATGACGGTTTCGATGACCTCATGTATAACCAGTACATTACGAGGATGCGGCGACTCAAAAACCGCCATGGTCTATAACATGACCTCGAATATAGTCAACGTAACCTTCAACTATATCCTCATCAACGGTCACTTCGGCTTCCCCCGCCTCGAAGTCGTCGGCGCATCCATCGCCACAGTCATGGGACAGACAGTTGCTCTGGTCATGGCTCTCCATGCTATCCGCAGAAAGAACCAGTATGCCCGCCTCGAGTTCCCCAAGGGCTCGATCTTCAAGCTGGACAGAGATGTTATTGCCAACGTCACAAAGATCGGTTTCCCCTCCATGGTCGAGCAGCTTGCCATGCGTATGGGCGTAATGGTCTTTACAAAGACAGTCGCCGGCCTCGGCACCGATGCCTACGCCACACACACTATCTGCATGAATATTCAGGCCATGACCTTCATGAACGGACAGGCCTTCGCCACCTCGGCCACCTCACTTGTCAGCCAGTCGCTTGGCAAGGGCCGCCCCGACATGGCCATGCACTATTCCAAGCGCACACAGCGCGTTGGTATGTTCACCGCCGTTATAATTGCCACCGGCATCTTCTTCTTCAACGGATTCCTTATCGGCCTCTATAACAACGATCCCGCCATCATCGCCGTTGGCTCCGG
>JAFOHJ010000297.1 GCA_017421885.1 Clostridia bacterium | reverse complement strand
AAGGGGTAGCGACCCCGACCAAGGAAACCACTACCCCACACCCCAAAAGGTGAGCCGGGGGAGCCTTGCCCCCGATACCTTGATAATAAATCTATAAGGCAAAAAAATCAAGAAAAAATGAAATAAACAGACTTTGATCCCTATGAGCTGCATATTTCTGCAATTAGTGCATAATAACTTCATTAACTTTTTGACACTAAGAGTTAAATGTGATACTATATGCACAATGCAACTCTGAATGAAAGAAGGTTCTGTGTGTGAGTAAAGAAAAACATGTCACACTTATTGATGAACGACGAAGCCCAATGTCCACCATCCTTATGCTGGTATGGCCTGTCGTACTCGAGCAGATGCTGGTCACTCTGGTCCAGTCGATAGATACAGCCATGGTAGGAGCACTCGGTGCTTCGGCCACCGCCTCGGTATCTATCAGCATGGCTCCTATGTTTATGATAAACGGTGTTATTATGGCCTTTGGCACAGGTTTCACTGTTCTCATCGCCCGAAATGTCGGCGCGCAGGACTTTGAAAAGGCCCGATCGCTGATCCGTCAGGCTTTGACCACCGTAATTATGATGGGTGTGCCCATATCCCTTTTGAACTTCTGTCTGTCAAGGGCGATTCCTCAATGGATGGGTGCCGAGCCCGATGTTCTTGCCCTCGCCACCCAGTATAACCGCATTATGGCCATCGCGGTGGTTTTCCGCAGCCTGACAATGACCCTCACAGCGATATACCGCGGTTTTGGCGATACAAAGACCCCCATGTTTATCAATATCGCAGTAAACCTTATCAATGTCTGCGGCAACTATCTTCTGATAAATCCCGTGCATGATGTTACCCTGTTCGGACATACCTTCACGATATGGGGTGCAGGCTGGGGCGTTGCCGGTGCGGCGGCAGCCAGTGTATTCTCGATCTTTGTCGGCGCAATGGCCCTTCTTTTTACTACTCTGCACCGCACGTCCCCCATGCAGATATCCTTCAAAGAAGATTTCAGACTTAAAAAAGAAGATCTCCGTCTGGTTCTCAAGATCAGCCTTCCCGCTATGTTCGAGCGCTTCACAATGAGCGGCGCTTCCATCGTCATCTCCCGCACAGTAGCTTCTCTGGGCACGGTTGCTATTGCGGCAAACTCCATTGCCTCCACCGGTGAATCCTACTGCTATATGCCCGCATTCGCCTTCGGTACGGCAGCCACCACCCTAATGGGTCAGTCGCTGGGCGCAGGCAGGACCGATCTTGCCGAAAAATATATCAACTCCTGCATCAAGATCGGCTCGACGATGATGGGCATCTTCTGCTCTATCCTCTTTATCTTTGCCCGTCAGATAATCTCGCTGTTCACCCCCGATCCTCAGGTCATCGAGATCGCCACCGGCCTTCTCAGGATACTTGCAACTATCGAGATCCCCTATCTGATAGCCCTAGTTCATTCGGGCGCCCTTAGAGGTGCGGGCGACACCAAGAGCGTATTTCTTATTACTCTCATATCCATGTGGGGCGTAAGAGCATTGGGCGCAACCCTTGCAGTTCGCCTTTTCGGACTCGGCATCCATGCCGTCTGCATCTGTATGTGCACCGACAATGTTACGCGAATGCTGATGTTTGCCTACCGTTTCAAACAGGGCAAATGGAAAAACTCGCCTCTTCTCAAACGCGATTAACAGATTTTATCCCTGCATGAATATCATGCAGGGATATTTTTTGACATTTTATGCACATGGGTGTAAAATGTCGTATGTAATAAAATACTATCGAAAGGATGGTTTTATGTCCACATTCAACACTATGCTGAATCTTCAGCTTTCCTTGTTCGCAATAATGTCGATCGGCTTTTTCTGCCGTAAAAAGAATCTTATTGATGTGAAAACAAGAAATGCTCTTTCCGACCTGCTGATCAACATCATTCTCCCCTGCAATATCATCATGTCCTTTAACCTCGAGCTTACCGATGATCTGCTCAGATCGGCAGGACTTATCTTCGTCGTTTACACCGGTGTTCAGATCTTCTCCTACCTCATAAGCCTTGTAGCCTACAGATTTGTAGAACCCGACAAGCAGGTCGTCATGCGCCACGGCACTATCACCTCCAATGCAAACTTCCTCGGCAATCCCATCACTCAGGGCGTATTCGGAAACGAAGGCCTTCTTTATGCCTCCATCGCCATGATCCCTCTCAGAATATTCCTCTGGTCGGCAGGCCTGAGCCTCTATACCAAGACCGACAGCAAATCAGTAATCAAAAATCTGCTTACCCACCCCTGCGTAATCTCGGTTTTCGTCGGCTTCGCCCTTATGCTGATGCCCTTCGAGCTTCCCATGTTCATGACAAAAACCATGAGCTCTATCGGCGGATGCACCACCGCTATTTCCATGATGATGATCGGCGCCATCCTTGCCGATATCAACCTTAAAAATATCCAGTTGGGTCTGCTGTCTTACTACAGCTTTATCCGCCTTATCCTTATCCCGGCAGTTGTATTCGCTGTCCTTAGTCTGCTCCACCTCGAGCCTATGGTAGTCGGCGTTTCCACCCTTCTTTCCGGTATGCCTTCGGCTTCGCTGACGGCAGTTCTTGCCGCAAAGTATGGCAGAAACTATGAGTTTGCCTCTCAGGTAGTATTTTTCTCGACGGTACTGTCGATGATCACCATTCCCCTTATGACGATTTTCTTCTGATCTGTATACAAATCGTCCATATATTGCGTTCAGTAATCACAAAAGACGGGATATCTTGTGTTATCCCGTCTTTTATTGTCTT
>JAFOHJ010000296.1 GCA_017421885.1 Clostridia bacterium | reverse complement strand
GAACCAATAAGAGATTAAGACAGTTATATTGTGCTGAGCTTATTGAAAAGTTCGAAAAGGAATATGGAATAAAGGTTAGTTATTATTCTTTGTATGACGAGTTTCAATTGATTTGGATGCGGTATAAACAGGAGCGAAGCAAGAAATAAGAAAGGGCAGAATATAGATGGTAGAAAAAATCACGCTGGATAACGGCTTAAGAATAGTACATGAAAGGCTGAGTCACCTGCGCTCCTGCGCCCTCGGCATCTGGGTCGAGAGCGGTTCGCGCCACGAACCTGAGGAGCTCTGCGGAATCTCCCATTTCATCGAGCATATGCTCTTTAAGGGCACCGAGAACCGCTCGGCCGCTCAGCTGGCCGCCGATTTTGACGCAGTGGGCGGCAACGTGAATGCCTTCACCACAAAAGAACACACCTGTTATTACTGCCGCACGCTGGGTGAATATCTGCCCCGTGCAGCCGAGCTGCTCTGTGATATGTATTTCAATTCCTCCTTCGACGAGGCTGCTGTCGAGCTGGAGCGAGGCGTTATCCTCGAAGAAATAGATATGTATGAAGATACTCCCGACGATCTTGTCAACGAGGAGATGTTCTCGGCCATTTACGATGGATATAAGCTGGGAAGACCCATCCTCGGCTTTGAAAAGACCCTCGAGAAGATGGCGGGTGAAACACTGAAGCGTTATGTAAGCGAGAACTACACCCCCAGAAACACGGTCATCTCCCTTGTGGGCAGCTACACCGACGAAGATCTGGCCTCTCTTGCCGAAGTGTTCGGCAGGATGGAGGACAAGCCTGCTCCCATGATCGAGGAGAGCCACTACAGATCGGCTTTTACCCTTAAAAAGAAGGATATCGAGCAGAATCATCTCATGCTGGCCTTCAAGGGCCTGCCCATCGGCCATGAGGACCGCTACAGCATGCAGGTTCTCAATGCAATTCTGGGCAGCGGAATGTCGTCGCGCCTCTTCCAGCGCGTCCGCGAGCAGAACGGCCTGTGTTATACCATATACAGCTTTTCTACCGCCTATATCGGCACCGGCGCATGCGGAATATATGTCGCCCTTGGCCGCGACACCGAGCTTAAGGCACTCAGGCTCATCCGCGAGGTGGTGGATGAGATCCTGCGCGACGGAGTTACAGAGAGCGAGCTGGAGCGCACCAAGACACAGCTCAAGTCGAGCATTCTTATGAGCCTCGAGAGCACAACATCGCGCATGAGCACCATGGCGAGAAACGAGATGGTCTATGGCCGCCCGATCACCGAAGAGGAGATCGCCCGGGGATTTGATGACGTTACCCTCGAGAGCGTTCACGATTTGGCAAAACGTATCTTCGACTGGGAGAATGCCTCTTTCTCGGCTGTGGGCAAGGTCAGAGAAGAAAACGAATACAAAGAGGCTCTTGGCCTCAGATAAAGCAAAAAGGCCTCGTTTGAGGCCTTTTATTTATATTCCTTAAGCTTCATTATGAACGCGCGGATCAAAAACCATCAATGTGTTCATAATAAAATATAGGCTTGTTAAATAGGGCAACAAATGATATAATAATCAAAACACTTTGCTCGGAAGGAGGGAGAATATGAAGATACAGGAATCGGCTGAAAATTATCTCGAGGCTATACTTATGCTCAAGCAGGAAAAAGGTAAGATCCGTTCGATCGATATCGTACGCCATCTCGACTATACCAAGCCCAGCATCAGCCGAGCTATCAGCCTCCTGAAAGGCAACGGCTATGTTACAGTAGATAAGGAAGGTTGGATCGAACTGACCGAGCAGGGCATGGATATCGCACAGAAGGTGCTGGAAAGGCATACATTTGTCTCGAAGTGGCTGATCGCCATCGGTGTTTCGCCTGAAACAGCTGCCGAGGATGCCTGCAAGATCGAGCATGCCATCAGCGACGAGAGCTTTGAGAAGATCAAGGAATTTGTCAGCAGCCGCGAATCTTTTGAAGAAAAGATTGACTGACAGCCTTTATTGTGTTATCATATGGTTAGCGGTTGCTAACCATATTTTATCTTAAAGGAGGCGCATTAAGGTATGAGCGTCGTAATAGTAGGCGGAAACGAACGAATGGAATGTAAGTACAAGGATATATGCAAAAAGCACGGATGCAAGGCCAAAGTGTTCACCAAGATGCGCGGCAATTTCTCCAATCAGATCGGTTCGCCCGATCTGATAATTCTTTTTACAGGAACGGTGTCGCATAAGATGGCCGGATGTGCCATTCAGGCGGCAGGCAGGAGCAGCGCGAGGGTGGCACGATGTCACAGCAGTTCTTCGGCAGCGCTTGAAGATGTTCTTAAGCAGCACGCAGCAGGCTGTTAATGATGAGGGAGCGATCCCATTTTTTAAAACCACACAGTTAGCGCGCGCTAACCTCTCTTTTTTGGTATCCCGGGTCCCACATGCCCGGGATATTTTTTATGTTTACAAAATAGTGCCGACAAGTGGGCGGAAATATGGTATCATAATATCAGAAAGCCGCGCCGACTGCGCGTGCCAAAGGAGAAATTATATGGAAGATAAAAGATTTGCAGTCCTTATAGATTCCGAGAATATATCGGCAAAATATATCGGTTACATCCTTGATGAGGTGACCAAATACGGCGGCATCACCTATAAGCGCATTTACGGCGACTGGACAAATAATCAGACCGGCAAATGGAAGAATGTGCTGATGGAATATTCTCTTATGCCGGTACAGCAGTTCCGAAACACGGTGGGCAAGAACTCAAGCGATTCGGCCCTTATCATCGATGCCATGGATATCCTCTATGGCGGTGATGTGGACGGCTTTTGCATCGTATCCAGCGACAGCGACTTCACCCGTCTGGCCTCCCGCCTGCGCGAATCGGGCAAGCAGGTCATTGGTATGGGCGAGAGCAAGACTCCGCGCTCCTTCCGCGCGGCCTGCAGTGTTTTTACAAACCTCGAGCTGCTCATCGAGCAGGAAGAAGAACGTCCTTCTGAGGAGACTGCCGCAGGAGTAGTGCCCCGCAGCGCAATTGAGAACGATATTGCCGCTATCATAGCCGAGAATGACGACCGTGCCCGTCACACCGGCCTTTCGGAGATTGGCAACAGACTGGTCAAGCGATATTCCGACTTCGATGTTAGAAACTATGGCTACAGCACCCTTTCGAAGTTTGTGGGTGAGATGGAGAGGTTCACCACCGTTGCCGACGAGAAGGGCTCTATCATCGTAAAGCTGCGCAACAGCGACGGACGTCTGGCCTCTATTGAAAATCATATCCGCAAAACGGTAGGCGAAGCCGGCAGGGGAGGCATCGAACTGGGCCTTCTGGGTCAGGGCATCTATCACTCTTTCGACGGGTTCAGAGCCAAGGATTTTGGCTATAACACCTTTGCCAAGTTTATCCGCAGCATAAGCGGCATCGAGATCATCCGAGGAAAAGACAACAGCCAGACGGTAAGGCTCAGAAACGATAAATAAGAAAAAGGTCCCCCGAATATTTCGGGGGACAAGCTTTAAAGAGAGGATAACAAAGAAGCTCACTGCATATTCATGAACTTCTGTTTAAGCTGATT
>JAFOHJ010000295.1 GCA_017421885.1 Clostridia bacterium | reverse complement strand
CTGTCGGCATCCTCTACCGAACTGATCCTCTGGGCAATTATAAACTTGGTGGTTTCCGGCAGATACTCACGCAGGCTGCGCCTGATATTGGCATCGGTCGCAACGTCTACCGCACTTGTAGAGTCGTCAAGAATAAGTATCTTTGGTTTCTTCAGCAGTGCTCTGGCAATACAAAGCCTCTGCCTCTGGCCACCCGATACATTGGCGCCGCCCTGCTCGATATGTGTGTCGTATCCGTCGGGGAAAGCGGTGACAAACCCATCGGCATCAGCCAGCCTGCATGCCTCACGCATCTCTTCATCAGTGGCATGCTCATTACCCCAGCGCAGATTATCCTTGATGGTTCCCGAGAACAGCTGGTTCTTCTGCAGGACCATTGCCACGCTGTCGCGCAGTATATTAAGATCGTAGTCGCGTACATCGACTCCGCCGACAAGCACACGGCCCTGAGTAGCATCATAAAGCCTGGGGATAAGCTGCACCAGTGTGCTCTTGGCGCTGCCCGTTCCACCGACGATTCCTATTGTTTCACCCGATGCTATCTCAAGGTCGATATTTCTCATGCACAGCTTGTCGAGCCTTCCCGAATAGCTGAAAGATACATTTTCAAATACGACCGAGCCGTCACTGACTTCATTTACGGCATTGGCTCCGCTGATGATGTCGCTGCTTTCATCAAGTATCTCAACAACTCTCTTGCCCGAAGCAAGTGCAATGGTCGACATGACCAGCATCATCGACAGCATCATAAGGCTCATAAGGATCTGGCTGGTGTAGGTGATCATGCTCATGAGCTGACCTGTGGTCATAGTGGAGCTTACGATCATTTTCGCACCTATCCACGAGATGAGCAGGATGCAGGTATGCATGACACTCTGCATGATGGGGCCATTGAATGCCATGATGCGCTCGGCTCTTACAAAGTCGTCATGGATACTTCCCGAAACTTCCTCAAACTTGTCGACCTCATGATCTTCTCTGACAAAAGACTTCACGACTCGAATACCGTGAAGATTTTCCTGAACAACATTATTGAGCTTGTCGTATGTTTTGAATACCTTGCGGAAAATAGGATGTCCCTTTGAACCTACGCTGTATACACCGATAAAAAGCACCGGAATAGCCGCAAGATAGATCATCGACAGCCTGCTGTTGAGCCTGAATGCCATAAAAAGCGCAAAAATCAGCATAAGCGGACCGCGGAGAGCAACTCGGATAAGCATCTGAAAGGCCATCTGAACATTTGCAACATCGGTGGTCATTCGTGTTACGATGCTGGCTGTAGAGAACTTGTCGATATTGGCAAAAGAATAGTTCTGAACATTATAGAACATCTTCTCTCTTAGATTCTTCGCAAAGCCGGCCGATGCAATGGCTGCAAACCTGCCCGAAAGGGCGCCGCAGGCCAGCGACAGAAGGCATGTGGCCGCCAGCATGAAACCAACTCTGACAATAACATTCATATCTCCCTTGTTGATGCCGCTGTCAATAAGGCTGGCCATAAGCAGAGGCACAACCACCTCAAGAATGACCTCGCCCATTATGGTCAGCGGAGCAAGGATAGCCTCTTTTTTATACTTACCTATACATCCGGCAAGACGTTTTATCATATATACCATTTCTTTCTGTAACCTCCTTATTGATGTTCAAGATTTGCAGAAAACCTTTGGCAGAAAGCAAAAAACTGCTGAAGTTCTTCTTCCGAAAACCCTCTGCACAGTTTTTCTTCAAGCGTATCGATCTGCATAGCACAGCGGCTGTGGTGCTCTATCGCCTTCTGTGTAAGCACCAGCTTTTTCAGCCTGCCATCGGATATGACACTTTTTCTTTCGATATATCCGTTGCGCTCGAGTATCTGCAGAATGCCTGTGACAGTAGACCTTCGGATATCGAACTCCTTCTCTATATCCTTCTGAAAAACATCCCTGCCACTGTTATGATGGAGATATCCCAGTATCCACCTCTGAGTCATGGTAAGGTCATCCAAATGTTTTTCATCGAGATCACGCCTGATTTTATTCGAAAGATTTCGTATTTCCTTTCCGATGTGTTTATTTTTGTCCATATCACACCTCTTTTGTTAGGATGCTAACATTATATGTAGATATGCACAGCAAGTCAAGATACCGAGTTATCCAAATTACCGAATTAAAAAATTCTTTACATATTTTTATATATAAAATCCCCTGTTCACCGTCTTTACCGGCAAACAGGGGATAACAGATCATTATTCTTTTATGCTTTCCACAGTCTCACCGACTGACATTCTAAACAGCGCTATGAACAGCACTGCAACGGCAGCAGACATGATGACCTGAACATCGGTATAATATCCGCCACCTGCAAAGGCATCGGTCACATAGAAAGCCTCGTGATAAACTCTTGCAACAGCGGCCATTGCCATCATGCCAAGCATCTTCCAGAACGATATTTTTTCACATTTCCACAGTTTTGCGACGCCAAATGCAGCCGCCGCGGCGGCAAGAATGATACAGCGCGTAAAGCATTGTTCAATGTTCATATCTGCCGGAAATATCCCGGGGATCAGTGTAAGCCCCGAAAGAAGAGGGATCACTATGTCGGCAGCCAGCACGGCCACACATGTTTGTGAAAGCCTCGAGTTCTTCGAAAGCCTGATAAGACCCCAGAGCGATCCCACCACAGCCAATGCTGCAACGGCACAGGGCAGCCAGCCAAATGTTACGACGCAATAGGCCGGGAAGCCAATGTCATCTTCATCAAAATGGTGGCTGTTGGAGTTTCCAAACAAGACAGCCTCTGACATGGCCCCTCGCGCATTTCCTATCATTGCGCCATATTCCGTTCCCTCATTCAGCACAACACCGTCGGCAGTTTCCATATGAACGTATGCATCGGGCGCCATAAAAGCCCCGAATATATCGTTATATCCTCCAAACATCAAAGCAATTCCCAGCATTGCAACTATCAGAACCGAAAGAAGTGCCGTGCCCACGGGCCAGAAATATCTTCGCATCATCCCCTTATATGCCGGTCTGCAAAGAATAACATGGGGCTCGCTGCCTCTTTTGGGCATATACTGGAGAGAATATCTGTATTCGTCACCTACCATCATGTGTACGATGCCGTTTTTAGGCAGGTCGTCTCGGCCGCAAAATATGATCAGAGTCTTACCGTCACACATGGGCCTGACGACATTGCCGTGCTCGCCGCTGTCGCTCTTGCTGAACAGATTGGTCGATGCATTTCTCTCATCTACGAAGAGAATCTCGCTGTATTCGCTGCCATATCTGTCGATATAGTATTCGACATTTTCAAGTATGCGCTCAGACGAGCCCTTATCAATTACAAAACTTTTCTTTTCGAGCAGGACCTTTCTTATGTCATCCGGCTTAAAAGGATGCTCCTTTTCGGCCAGTTTTTTCTTTCGCTCCTCTTCTTCTCTGATGATATCTTCGGGATCTGCCGAAGAAAAAATATTCGCTTCTTCAGGCTCATATCCCATAAATCCGAAAGGCATATACATCTTTTCAAACCAAAAGCTGCAGCTATCGATAAGAGCGATAAGATCGTCAACAGCGGCGCTCATGGCTGCTGCATCTTCAAATCGCCTTCTGGGGTTATTGCAGATCGATCGCGCCAGCAGCGAACCGACTCCTTCAATAACTCTGGGCGACAAGCCATGTTTTTCACTGATGGAGATACCCGAATAATTAACATTCTCTCTGATAGGGAAGGTTATCATCTTGGAAAGGCTGTTTTCAATAGCCGAATCAAACTTAGTGACAATATCTTTTGCTCCGCTTCGGCAGATATCCCAACTGACATAGTTTCCCGTTACAAGATGATAGAATACCGCACCCACCGAAAAGGTGTCGGTATGCTTTCCGATAAGTGAACGTGCCTCTCCGCTGGAAGGAGCGCTGAACAGCTCAAAAGGCGAATATCCATCCTTGCATGGAAATGCATCACGCTCCATAACTTCATCGGCTTTTATAAGGCTTCCCAGATCGATGAACTTGAGCATTGGAACGCCGTCTACATTGGCTCCCAGAAGAATATTCTCGGGAGAAATATCAAGGTGTAGATATCCTGCTTTATGAAGCTCTTCAAGTGCTTCAAGAATCCTTTTGATCAGAACAGCGGCCTGCCTGAGGTCAAGCTTGCCTACCAGCGAGTCAAGGGTACCCTTGCCATAATCACGATAAACCGTATAAAAGGTGTTATTTGCCTCAAAATAATCGTAATTAGGCTCAAAAAACTCGAAACCGCGCTGAACAAGCTCACGCTCCAGCTTCTTTTCCCTACGCGACTTGTCTATCTGCTCACGCAGTCGTTTCGCAACTGCCTCGGCCTTTGCAGCCGATGTTCCCGCTGCCTCCAGTTTTCCGTCCCTGCGTGTCAGCCTGCGTCCCAGCGACATAGGATATACCTCTTTGATCAGGACAGGTTCTCCCCTGCCGTCCACAGCCTTATAACAGATACTGGTGCCTCCTGCCGCAAAAGGAACAAGCCTTAGGTAACATCCTTTGGAACTGCGCAGGACATCGCCATATGTAAGCATCAGCGGCTCGTCGAACCTGAGCACCTGTCTTTCGGCAATGATCACAATGCGTGAAAAAGACTCATGACTCCTTATCTGCCATCCGGCATTGAGCCTGAGTTCATCAAGCCATTTCCACTGGTCTTTATCTGAAATATCGGTCACGGGATTTTCACTCTTCAATGCGCCGAAAAACAGCATTACTCTCTTTCCGCAACCGTTAAGGCACTCGCCTGCGGCTTTTATGCAGTCATCCTGTCTTCCCGTTATCTCATACAAGGTTACTGTGCCCATCTCGGAAAAAATATCCTCTATCTGTGCCTGTGTGGCATCATCAAGGTCTTTAAGCCCTTCAAGGAATCCCTTAAGCTCTTTTTTTCTGATATGTTTGCCCTGGATGTCAGCCTTCACTCCCTCACCCCCTTAAATCTTCTTAACTGTAATTTCTTCTTCGTAGTTATAATCGGCAAAATATTCGTCATCCTCATAGTCATCTGCCAGGAACTTTGCAACTCGGTCTCCAAAACTGTTCTTAACGAGGAAGTCGCGATATTTCGCATTGTTTTTCAGCATTATGATGCACACATCCAGCAACCACGCCAGAGCGAACGCTGCCAGCAAATATGCGGGATCGGAATGGTTTCTGAGAGCAAATCCATCGATCCACATTGTCATATAAACAAATCTGAAAAACCATTGAAATACAACGCCATAAATCAATCTGAACCTGTTCCAGCCCATCGTTCTTTCGCCGCCCCTGCGTGGATACAGTCCGAAATAAACCGATACTGCCAGCAGCAGAACGGTTACTGTAATTCCCATAGCATCGGTAAACATAGATCCTGCCATCGACGGCCACAGGCTGAGGTTGGACAGAATGTATATTCCTACTCGCGCCGCTAACACCACATAGGCAGCCATTGATATATATGACCTTTTTGCTATGTCATAAAGCATGGACAAGAGAACATAGGCAAGTCCTATTGCCGCTGCCGCCGGGATTATGCCGGCATGATGCATAAGATTAAGCAGTATAAGTGATCCATCGGTGTTATAGCCGAATATCGTTCCCATTTTGGGAACCTCGCCCATTCCGAAAAGGCTGCACCCTCTGATGGTTTCTCTGACCGCATTAACCATAAACTGCTCGTCGCTGTATCCCATGCCAAACAAGACCGACAGCCGGTCAAACAAATCGGGATCCGTAAGAAAATGCCACACTATAGCGACCATAAGGAGCACCGGAGCCGCACACAGGAACGGAAAGGCAAAGCTCAGCCAAGACCCTGCTGTGTTGTAAAGCTTGGAAGGAACGATCCTGATAACATGGGGATGCTTCCCCTTCTGAAGCAGCAGCTGAAGGGCATACGAAGACCTTTCGTATCGGCTGCACATTTTGACTATTCCGCTTCCAAGTGCCTT
>JAFOHJ010000294.1 GCA_017421885.1 Clostridia bacterium | reverse complement strand
TCTCTTGCTCTCTTTGCAGCTACATTTACGAGGGAATATCTGTTAGGAATCTTCTTAAGAAGTTCATTCATAGAAGGGTAAAGCATCATAATAATCACGTTCTCCTTTATATGTAAATTACCGGATCAAACCAGCTTAATATCTATTTGTGTGCTGCGGCATCTTGCAGCACGGACGACCGACGAAAGATCCTGTATTGCTTCGTCGAGCACAGCATTTACGATAATATACTCATATTCGTCCATATGCGAACATTCGCTTCTTGCCTTTTCAAGGCGCATTTTTACGACCTCATCCTTTTCAGTACCTCTGTTTCTGAGGCGTTCTTCAAGAATTTCAAAAGAAGGAGGGGTGATAAATACCAAAATTGCATCAGGTCTCTTATTCTTTACGATAAGCGCGCCCTGAACCTCAATCTCAAGGATAACATCATTGCCTGCTTCGAGCATCTCATTAACAGGACCCTCAGGTGTGCCGTAATAATTACCTACATATTCAGCATACTCGAGCATCTCGCCGCGCGCGATCATACCCTCAAACTCTTCCTTGGTCTTGAAGTAATAATTCTTTCCATCCACTTCGCCGGGACGAGGCTGACGTGTGGTCGCCGATACCGAATAAAATACATTGCTGAGGCGTCGGGACAGACCTGCAAGAACAGTACCCTTTCCTGCTCCGGAAGGACCTGTTACAATAAACAGACTACCTTTTTTATTCATCATCTTCATCCTCACTGTCTTCATATTCAGAGCTGCTGAGTCGGTTAGCTAACGTTTCGGGCTGAAGAGGCGACAGGATAACATGTTCAGAATCACTGATAAGAACAGCTCTGCTCCTGCGGCCATATGTTGCATCGATCAGCATATCTTTTTCTTTGGCTTTCTGGATAACTCGCTTGATAGGGGCCGATTCGGGACTTACAATAGCAATGATTCGGTTAGCCGAAACCATGTTGCCAAAGCCTATATTGATGAGTTTCAAAAAAACGCCTTCTTTCGATTATTCAAGATTCTGGATCTGCTCGCGGATTTTTTCGATTTCTGCCTTGAGTTCTACAACTGTCTTGGCGATCTCGTAGTCATTAGCCTTGGAGCCTGTAGTATTAGCTTCACGGTTAAGCTCCTGAACAAGGAAATCAAGCTTGCGGCCGACAGCTGTTTTGCCGTTTACCATCGACTCAAGCTGCTTGAGATGGCTGCGAAGTCTGACCAATTCTTCTGTGACCGAAACCTTGTCTGCAAAAAGAGCCGCTTCCGAAAGGATCTTCTGCTGAGCGATCTCGCTGCCATCAAGGATCTCATTCATTCTGACAGCGATCTTCTCGCGATATTCCTCAACACTCTCAGGCGAGCGTTTTTCGATAAAATCGACATATTCAGAAATAAGCTTGCCTCTATAAAGGATATCCGAACACAGACGTGCACCTTCGGTCTCTCTCATTGCGTTATACTCGCCTACTGCTGCATTCAGGACCTCTGCGACCTGCGCCGAAATGACCTCGGCATCAACCTCTTCCTTATCTGCTGCAATAGCATCGGGCAGTTTCATAACATCTACCAGGCCAAGTCCTTCCATGGGAAGGCCAAACTTCTCAGAGATGGCTTTTGCTGCATTGAGATAGCCTTCAATAACAGGCATATTGGGAGAAATTCGGATATCGCTGCCTTCCTTCTCCTTAATGCCTACATATACATCCACCTTACCTCTTACAAGGCTCTGCTGGAGGGTCTTCTTTACCATATCTTCGAGATATGCATAAAGCCTGGGCACCTTTATGTTAAGGTCAAGATATCTGTGATTTACAGATTTGATCTCTACGCTGATCTCGCGATTTTCATTTTCTGTCTTGGCTCTTCCGTAGCCGGTCATGCTCTTAAGCATGGATAACACCTCATATCTGATATTTTATCAAATAGACACCGAAGTGTCTGAATGGTCACATTAAATTATACCACAAAGACACTTCGGCGTAAAGTTTAATTAATAACTTATAACTGAGATAATAACTGCTCTCGTCTTTTTCTCTCTTTCGAGTTTTTTAGAATAAAGCCAACAGATTGCTCCACCGACCCCAAGTCCAACAAATGACGAAATGATCTTCAGCCCTTCTGGAGCAAAAGGCAGCATATAAAATGCGATCATAAGAACAATAGGCAGAATATATGTTATATAAGCCGCCTTGAACACTTTTGCGTTTTCGCTGCTGAGAACAACTCTGTCTCCCACCTCAGCGCCAATAGGATTGTCTGCCTTTACACGCAATATCTGTTCCGGATGAGAACAACCCTTGCAGCTTCCGCAATCACCACCGCAGGCTGATTTACGTGTGATCTCCACGATTGTTTCACCATCTTTTATCTGATAAACCAATGCTTCCTGTGTCATGTTACCTCTCGGGAGAATAGATCTCCATTATTCTTGCAGCTGACCTGATACCGTCTACCGCCGCGCTTACAATGCCGCCTGCATAACCCGCGCCCTCGCCGCAAGGAATAAGGCCATCGGCGCCGAGTGCCATTAGGTTGTCTCCCCTTGTCATTCTTACAGGCGAAGAAGTCCGTGTTTCAGGAGCTGTAAAGACAGTATCAAAGGCATCAAAGCCTTTCATTTTCCTGCCGAAATACGGCATCGAACTTTTTATCATATCACAGACAAAACCAGGAAGAATGCCGTTTATATCAACAAACTCATAGCCTCTCGGATATGTGGGTTCTACTCTGCCTAACTTACTGCTGGCTCTTCCCTCCGCAAAGTCACCGAAAAGCTGAACAGGCGCACCATTTCTGCCAGAAACCGCTTTAAAAGCCGCCTGTTCGATGCGGCGCTGAAAATACATTCCTGCAAGGGGATCACTTGACCCAAAATCAGAGGGATCAACCGATACACAGATAGCTGAATTAGCATTCCTGCCCGATCGCGCATGATAGCTCATGCCGTTAGTAACTACACTGTTCTCCTCGCTGGCTGCGGCCACTACATAACCGCCCGGACACATGCAGAAGGAGTAGCATGCTCTGTTGTCTGCCCTGCGGGATAGTGTATACTCACCCACAGGCAGACCTTTCAGGCCCATATATTTACCATAAAGTGCATAATCAATGTCACTCTGCAGATGCTCGGCCCTTACGCCGACAGAAAAGGCCTTGGGTATAAGGGTAAAACCTCTGTCTCTGAGCATTGTAAAGGTATCCCTTGCACTGTGGCCCGCGGCGATAATCGCCGTCTGCGCTCCATACACATTACCTTTATCATCTGTCACCGAGACAAGTTTTCCATCTTTGCAGGTTATATCAGCTATTTTTGTATTGAAATGAACCTCTCCACCCAGCCTGATTATATCCTCACGCATAGCTTTAACTATACCTTTGAGCTTATCAGTTCCGATATGCGGCTTGGCCTTGATGAGCATT
The DNA here is from genome assembly GCA_017421885.1 of Clostridia bacterium. Next base: position 501 of record JAFOHJ010000294.1, on the reverse strand, counting down.
TCCTTTTCGGCTCCGTATTCACCCAGAAGATCAAGTACGAGCTGACTTTTTGGATCGTTGATTCTCGTAGTAAGCTTACCATCGGAATATGTGCCTGCACCGCCTTCGCCGAACTGTACATTTGAAGACAGATCAAGTTCACCGCCTTCAAAAAAGGAATCGACTTTAAGATCACGTTCTTCGATTGCCCCACCGCGTTCAAAAACAATGGGAGCATATCCGTTTTTAGCCAAAACAAGAGCAGCAAAAAGACCTGCAGGGCCAAATCCTATGATAACAGGCCTGTTTTCAAGCTTTTTTTCTCCAGATGGCATCGGCATAGAAGCTTTGCTACGCTCTTTAACAGAAGGCAAGTTAAGCTTCTGGACCAGTCTGCCTTCATCAAGGTCCAGCTCAAGCTCTACCGAAACAACTTTAGACAGTTGATTATGTCTGAGATCGTATGAAACTTTATGAATGTCAGAAGAAAGACAAACAGAAAGCTCTCGCTACTAAAGAGGA
>JAFOHJ010000293.1 GCA_017421885.1 Clostridia bacterium | reverse complement strand
CTTCGGGCAAGACCGCCCTTTCCATCGCCCTTGCCAAAAGGCTGGGGGGCGAGGTGGTCTCGGCCGACTCGATGCAGATCTATAAAGAACTTGATATAGGAACGGCCAAGCCTGACATGAAGGAGCGCGACGGCGTGCCCCATCATATGCTGGATGTGGTGTCGGTAAAGGACACCTATTCGGTGTCGCGCTATGAGGACGAGGCGGCGGCCTGCGTCGACGATATCTTCGCAAGGGGAAAGACCCCCATCGTCTGCGGCGGCACCGGCCTTTACATCAACGCCCTCATCAAGGGCAGCGGCTTTCTCGAATATGACCAAAGCGGCGAGACCCGCGCGAGGGTCGAGCGTATGTGGGACGAAGAGGGCCCCGAGGCTGTCATGGCCCGCCTGCGCGAGGTCGACCCCGACAGCGCCGAGAGGCTCCATATAAATGACCGCAAAAGGGTGGTAAGAGCCCTCGAGGTCTTTCTCTTTACGGGCAAGACCATCACTCAGCACAATTACGAGACCCAGCAGCGCCCTCCCAGATATGACAGCCTCTTTATCGGCATCGCCCCCCGCGACCGCCAGGTGCTGTACGACAGGATCGACAGGCGAGTCGACATAATGATGGAGCGCGGCCTGCTGCGAGAGGTGGAAGAGCTTCACCGCCACGGCCTTATGATAAACACGGCGGCTCAGGCCATCGGCTATAAGGAGCTGTTCGGCTATCTCAGGGGCGAAACATCCCTTGAGGAAGGTGTGGCCCTCATCAAGCAGAAGTCGCGCAACTATGCCAAGCGCCAGATGACATGGTTCGGAGGCGACGAGAGGGTCAACTGGATAAGATACGAAAAAGATGCAGGTCTTGCCTATGCCGCAGAAAAAGCGGCAGATATCGTCAGGGCCAATGGAGTAATATTGTAAGACAAACCACACATAAAAAGGGGAGTCTTACATGGAAACAAGAACAGGACTGCAGGATGTATTTCTCAATGAGGCGAGGCGCGGGCGTGTGCCTCTGACCGTCTTTCTGACCAACGGATTTCAGCAGCGCGGCACCATCATTGCCTATGACGGCTATACGCTGCTGCTCCATTTCGAAGGGCGGCAGCACCTCATCTACAAGCATGCTGTGTCGACCATCGTGCCCTCGAGGCCGATAGAGATGCCACGGGACTGAAAAACTGCCTTTTCCACGCAAAAGAAAGGGCAGATGCTTCTGGTTCAGGGCGCTGTAAAGAAATCAGCTTTACAGCGCTTTTGGCATTTGGATGAGCATGAAACCCCTATTTTCAGCCCCATTACGGAGGGAAAGGCCCCATGAAAAAGCTATTATCATTTCTGGCCGTGGTGCTGCTTCTGGTTTACATCGGATTTCAGGTGTTCCACAACCTGTCCGACCAGATCGTCACCATAGATGCCCAGATAGTCACAGTTGAAGACAAGGCTACCTGCCGCGGCATTCTTGTCCGCAGCAGCACCGCGGTCCCGGGCGACACCGGCAAGACCTACGAGTTCCTCGTCGAAAACGGCGAGAAGGTCTCGCGCGGCCAGCAGATCGCCGCATATTTCGCATCGCCCGACGAGGCCGAGGCCTTCAGGCAGGCTCAGGCCCTCTCCGACGATATTGCAAACGCTCAGAAGGCCTATAAGGAGATCACCTCCGACGACGGCGGCCTCACCCTTGATGCCGTCATATTCGATTCGATGGAGCAGGTGTCTAAGGAGCTTTCCGACGGCAGGGTGTGGGCCCTTGACGAGGCCTATTCCGAGCTGGTCCAGTCGGTCATCGCCCGCGAGTATCCCCGCGACAGCATCGCCGATCTCGAGCAGTCGATAGCTTCTATGCAGTCGGAGCTGAGCGGTTATAAGAACACCTATCAGAACGGCGGCTCGCTGAGGGCCGACACACCCGGCTATTTTGTAAGGGCCAGCGAGGGCGAGGCTCCTATCTGCACCCCTGATGAGATGTATTCGATGACCCCCGACAGCCTTGCGGAGCTTATTGCTTCCCACGAAGAGGGCAGCGAGGCCGAAAACGGAGTGATAGGCTATATCGTCGACGGCTTCGAGTGGTTCTATGTATGTGAGCTTCCCGCCGAGGATGCCCATCCCATCGAAAGCGCAGGCAGGGCATCGCTGTCCTTCCCCGACATCCTCTCCGACCCCCTTACCGGCACGGTCGAGAAGGTGTCGTATTTTGACGACAGAGCTATCCTTATCCTCAAGTGCGGTTATGTCGACCACAGCTTCCTTGGCGCATCGGTCGAGACGGCCGATGTGGTCAAGCGCAGCTACACCGGCATCATGGTGCCCGGCGAGGCCCTCCATCAGCTGGACGGGCAGTGGGGCGTCTATTGCCTCAGCGGCGCCGTAATGAAGTTCAAGCCTATCGACTGGGTCTATCAGGGCGACGGCTATTATATCGCCGAACCCTCCGACAGCACCTCCGCCGGACTCTATCTTTATGACAAAATGATCATCAGGGGTAAGAACCTTGAGGTCAATAAAGTCATGAAATAAAACAAGTCATTTAAAAACGCCCGAAATGTTTGAAAAAAACGTAAATCTGCAAAATAAATGCCCCCGGTTTATTGACATAAGGACAAAAAAATATGATAATATAGATAAGCTTTGTCATGAGGCTTTAGTGGTCGTGTCCGCATTTTTTCGGGACAGGCCGTTTTCCATAAAAATAATTGAGAGGAGAAAGCATAAATGAGCTTTATAGATGACCTGAAGAAGTGGGCCAACGGTGACGACGAAGACGAAAACGAAGAGTTCACTCCCGTACGCGCTTCCAGAAAGGAAGAAGAGGAAAAGCCCGCGCCTGCAACTCCCGATTTCAGACGCAGCACAAATAATAAAGTAGTAAATATCAATGCCACGACTCAGCTTTCGGTCGTGCTGGTAAAGCCTGAGAGATACGACAATGCTCCCGAGATCGCAGATCACCTCCGCGAGCGCAGGACCGTTGTCATCAACCTCGAGCAGACCAATAAGGAGGTTGCAAGACGCCTCATCGACTTCCTGAGCGGCGTTGCCTATGCCATGGAAGGCAAGATCAAGAAGGTCGCCAACAGCACCTATATGATCACACCCTATAATGTCGACATTCTCGGCGATCTGATCGACGAGTTGGAGAGCAACGGCCTCTATATCTGATAACAGGAGGTCCCGGCAATGTATTTTATCTATTCCATGGTCAGGTCGCTGGCATATAGCCTGCTTAGCCTGCTGCAGTTCGCCATGCTGGTCAGGGCCATCATGTCGTGGATCCCTTCGCTCCGCGGCTCTACCCTCGACAGCATCCTTTATCAGGTGACCGAGCCCATCATCATGCCGGTCAGGACGCTGCTTTGGAATATTCCGGCGCTGAGAGGCTTTCCGCTGGATATGTCTTTTCTCGTCACATATATCCTCATCGATATTCTGATGATGATGCTTTAACAGAGATAAAAGGGGAGTGGCAAAAGCCGTCTCCCCGGATAATTTATGGGAGGGGGATACCTTTTGCTTACACCTCAGGACATTCAGGATGTAAAGTTTGCCAAATCTTTCAACGGCTATAATAAAGAGGACGTAGAAGATTTTCTTGACACCGTCCTCAGCGACTACACCGCCCTTTATAAGGAAAATATGACCCTCAAGGGCAAGATGCGCGCCCTTGTCGATAAGCTCGAGGAATACCGCATGGTAGACGAGCAGATGAGAAAGTCGTTCTATAACGCTCAGGTCACAGCGCAGGAGACCGTCGCCAAGGCTCAGGCCGAGGCCGAGCAGATCCTCCGCGCCGCCCGTCTCGATGCCGACAGCCGCGCAAGCGATATTCGAGCCGAGACTGAGATCGAAGAGCGTAAGCTCGAGCTGGCAAAGAGCGAGTTTGCCAAGTATGCCGTTGTTATCCGCGGCATGATGGAAGAGCAGATCCGCGTTATCGGCGAGAACATGGACAGCTTCGAGCTCCTCGCCGAGAAGACCGCCCAGCAGCTGGGCATGGACCTCAAGGCACAGCAGGCAGCCGCCGCCGAGAGCTTTGAGATCAGCTTCGACACCGAAGCACCTGCCGATGAAACCCCGGCAGAAGACGAAGCAGATACAGTCGATTTCGAGAAGCAGGCTGAGCAGGCCCAGGAGACCCGCCAGTATGTTCCCGAACCCGACATTGATGATTCCACAAGGATCAAGTTTACCGACCTTAGATTCGG
>JAFOHJ010000292.1 GCA_017421885.1 Clostridia bacterium | reverse complement strand
TTCGTTGTATCCCGGCATGACCCACGAGCATATGGTGGAAAGAGCCTGTCTGAGCTGCCCTTTTTTCAGGCAGGCTGCGGCACGGCGGGCATCGGAGAGCAGATAATACATCTTTGTACCCTGTCTTGGAGGCACTCTGATCGGCTCGATCCCCGCGGCAAGGCAGAACCAGTCGTAGCCGAGGCTGCTTTTTGAAGCGCGGGTGAGGGGAAATGTGCCCCATATCCTCGGATTGATCTCAAGGAGGTAAGGCTTTCCGTCCTCATCCAGCTTGAACTCAATCATGGCAAGGCCTGTAAAGTTTAGGGCCTTTATAAGCTTTTCGGCATATTTTCTGACAAAATAGCCGTCGATGACCTGGCAGCAGGTGGAAGGTCCGCCCGAAAGAGGGTATTCACGAAGCCTTTTGTGGCAGATCGCATTGATTATTTCACCTTCATAAGCAACTACAGAATATCCAAGACCGATGCCGCTGAGATACTGCTGAACGACCGGGGGAACGCCGTCAAAGGTGAAATGGGAAATAGCCTTTGCGGCGGTTTCGGGGTCATGGGCGATGATATATCGCTGCTCGGCCGAGAGGCCCTGCTTTTCGCCGCACACCGGCTTGATCACTACCGGATAATTGAAAACTGAAGGATCGGAGGAAGGATCATATTCAAAAGGTACAGGTACACCTATTTGTTTTGCAAGCTCAGCAAGCCTTGCCTTATCGTTGGCAAGATCGAGCGAGGCGGAATCGGGAAGGCACAGACGGCACACTCCGTTCATTGCTTTGCGGCCTTCGCGGCTTGCCAGCAGGCCGAGGGTCTTGGCTCCTACAGGCAGAACGACGGGGAGCTCTTCGCCCGACATATGAATGCGGCACAGCTCTGCCAGCGACGAAAGGAACTCCTCTGGCTGAGTCTGGCTGTCGGGCAGGACGGCGGTCCCGCAAACAAACTTGGATGAAAAGGCAAAAGGGGCACCGCTGCCACTGTGACAGGCAATGATCTCGACGCCTTTTTCGGCAAGATCGCGTATGAGGGATATGGACATCCTGTATTTTACATCGGTGATGATGGCCTTCATGATAACCTCCGGGAATAACCGCTTCTGGATATATTATATTTTACAATAGTTCGCTTGTAATTGCCATATCAATTTGCTTGTGTTAAAATATTCTTGGCGGAAGATCCGCCTAAAAATCTGAAAGAGGTGCATCATGAGCAAGAAAGAAATGATCTCCCGTCTGGTAGACAATTATTATGATGATATCATCAAGGTCAGCGATACTGTCTGGGAATATGCCGAAGCCGGTATGAAGGAATATAAGACCGCAAAATTTTATGAAGAGTTCTGGAAGCAGCAGGGCTTCAAGCTTGAAATGGGTCTTGCCGATATGCCCACAGCATTTGTCGCTTCGTGGGGCGAAGGTGAGCCTGTTGTAGGCTTCCTTGGCGAGTTCGACGCTCTTCCCACACTTTCTCAGGAGGCATCTCTGGCAGAGAAGAAGCCCATCGTTGAGGGCGCGTACGGACATGGCTGCGGCCATAACTGCCTCGGTGCAGGTGCTGCAGGCGCTGCGCTGGCATTTAAGGATTACCTCAAGGAAAACGGCCTTCCCGGCACAGTCCGTTTCTACGGATGCCCCGGTGAGGAATATGGCTCGGGCAAAATCTATATGGCAAGAGCCGGCCTGTTCAACGATCTCGACATCTGCCTCACATGGCATCCTGCCGACAAGAACAATGTATGGGCAACATCAAGCCTTGCAAACATCAGCGTTATGTTCACATTCACAGGTGTAACGGCTCATGCCGCTGCCAACCCCCATCTTGGCCGCTCGGCGCTTGATGCCTGCGAACTGATGAACATCGGTGTCAACTATCTGCGCGAGCACATCATCCCCGAGGCTCGTGTTCACTATGCATATGTAAATGCCGGAGGCATTGCTCCCAATGTCGTTCATGACAAGGCTACTATACACTACTTTATCCGTGCTCCCAAGATGAGCCAGGCTCAGGAGATCTATGCGCGAGTTCAGGATATCGCCGAAGGTGCTGCCAAGATGACCGGCACCACACATGTGGTTGACCTCAAGGAGGCAATTTACGATTATCTGCCCAATATCACCCTCAGCCATGTTATGGAGCAGGCTCTCAATGAGATCGGTGCTCCCGAGTTTGACGAGAACGACTATGCACTGGCTCAGGAGTTCCGTAAGACCTTCAATGCAGGCAACCTTGCATCGGTAAAGGCAGGCCTTGCAGGCCTTGACCTCGACACTTACCTGATTGGTGACGACGAAGTTCTTCACACAAAGGTGCTGCCCTATAAGCCTCTCAATAAGGCTATGTCGGGTTCTACCGATGTTGGCGATGCAAGCTACTGTGCTCCCACAGCTCAGTGCGGTGTTGCAACCGAAGTTCTTGGCACACCGGGCCACAGCTGGCAGATCACAGCTCTGTCCAACTCGTCCATTGCCCACAAGGGTACAGTTGTAGCTGCAAAGGTGCTTGCGCTGACCGCAGCCATGGCCATTGAAGACAAGGAAATGATGGCAAAGGCGAAAGCCGAGCTCAAGGCTTCCACAGGCGGCGGGTATGTCTCGGCAATGCCTGCACATATCAAGCCCAATGTTTGATTTTCAGTAATAAGATCGGCCCCGGAGTTTATTCTCCGGGGCTTCTTTTTGTTTTGCTTTTCGGCATAGAATATGATATCATGAAAACAAATATATATTCACCTGAAAAAGGAGAGAAAATAAACATGAAAGAGATTATTTCTGCATTGGTCGAGCGCAATGCCGCCGATATCAATCTGGTCAACGACACGATCTGGGAATATGCTGAACCCGGCATGAAGGAGTATAAGTCGGCCGAGTTCTATGGTAAGTTCTTTGAAGAACGCGGATTCAAGGTCGACATGGGTGTCGGCGAGGTGCCCACAGCCTTTGTCGCAAGTTGGGGAGAGGGCAAGCCCATCATTGGCTTCCTCGGCGAATACGATGCGTTGCCTACACTTTCTCAGGAAGCTTCCCTGCCTGAGAAAAAGCCTGTCGTTGAGGGCGCATACGGTCAGGGCTGCGGACATAACAGCCTCGGCGCTGCAGCTGCAGGCGCTGCTCTGGCGTTCAGAGATTATCTTAAGGAAAACGGCATTTCCGGCACAGTCCGTTATTACGGCTGCCCCGGTGAGGAATACGGTTCGGGCAAGGTCTTTATGGCAAGAAACGGTCTGTTTGAAGATCTCGATTGTGCACTGACATGGCATCCCGGCGACATGAACAATGTAAAGGGCACATCCAGCCTTGCATGCATCAGCGCATTCTTCGAGTTTACAGGCGTATCGGCTCATGCGGCAGGTAATCCCCATCTCGGCCGCTCGGCTCTCGATGCCTGCGAGCTGATGAATGTTGGCGTCAACTATCTGCGTGAGCACATCATTCCCGAGGCGCGTGTTCATTATGCATATGTAAACGCAGGCGGTATTGCGCCCAATGTCGTCCACGACAAGGCAAAGATCCACTATTTTGTCCGCGCACCCAAGATCAAGGCTGCTCAGGAGATCTTCCAGCGCGTTCTCGACTGTGCTGAGGGTGCTGCAAAGATGACAGGCACAACAATGAAGCTTCATTTCCACGAGGCTCTCAGCGACTGCTGCAATAACCGCACTCTTGAAAAGCTCATGCAGGAAGCTTTTGAAGAAGTCGGCGCACCTCAGTTCGACGAGGCCGACTTTGCCCTTGCAAATCAGTTCCGCGCAACCTTCAGCGAGGCAGACATTGCCGATATATCGGCAGCCCTCGCTGATTACGGCATGACTGCCGAAGAGGCATTCGGCGATTCGCCCCTGCATACAAGTATTCTGCCCTATACACCCATCGATAAGGCAATGCCCGGCTCGACCGATGTCGGCGATGTAAGTTACTGCACACCCACAGCTCAGTGCAATGTTGCAACTATTGCGCTGGCGACTCCCGGCCACAGCTGGCAGATGACAGCTCAGTCCCGTTCGTCCATTGCCAATAAGGGCAACATGGCAGCGGCCAAGGTAATGGCTCTGACAGCGGCTAAGGCTATTGCCGATCCCTCCATTCTTGTAAAGGCAAGAGAAGAGCTTAATAAGGCAACCGGCGGCAAGTATGAGTGCCCCATTCCCGCGGATGTAAAGCCCACTCTGTAATCATATGAAAATACTCAAAGAGGCATGGTATGTGACTGTGCCTCTTTGAGTTATTTATTTTAAATGCAGGCAACTTTAACTGATTATTTGGCTTGTATAAGTCGGGGCATTTTGATATAATAAATTTTATTAATAATAAATGCTATGTTGTATTGTCCAAATGATCACCCATTAAAAAACATTTGTGGATGATGATTTGGATAATGAACAGCGATCGGCCCGGCGCAGAGATCGATCTTTTGGGTGTACAGACCGCGTTTTCTGCTGTTTAGGCAACTGGAAAAGGACAGCTTGAAATTATGAAAAAGGAAAAATGGATCGTAGCACAACAGAATAAAGAAAATATAGAAAGCCTTCAGCATGAACTGGGCATTTCTCATCTGGCTGCCGCTATTCTGTCGGCCAGAGGTATTGTTACGCCCGAAGAAGCTCTTGCCTTTATGGATTGTGACAGCGCTCATCTCTTTGACCCCTTCCTGATAAAGGATATGGATAAAGCCGTATCTATTCTGGAGAAGGCGATAGAAGAGGGTGAGCGCATCGCTGTATATGGCGATTATGATGTCGATGGTGTCACCGCCACCTCCATCATGATCCGGTATCTAAACAGCAGAGGGGCAGATTGCCGGTATTATATTCCCGACAGGCTCAATGAGGGCTATGGCCTTAATGAAGCGGCTATCGCCGAACTGAAAAATGACGGCTGCACTTTGCTTGTGACAGTCGATTCAGGTATAACTGCCGTGGAAGAGACCGACTATGCCAAGGCCATGGGTATCAAGGTCATTATAACCGACCACCATGAATGTAAGGACGAGTTGCCTCGCGCAGATGCTGTTGTAAACCCCAGAAGAAGCGACAGCGAATGTCCCTTCAGAGAGCTTGCAGGCGTAGGCGTTGCCTTTAAGGTCATCTGTGCCATGGAAAAGGGCCGCCCAATAAAGGAACTGCTCGATATGTATGCCGATGTTGTGGCTCTCGGCACCATCGCTGATGTCATGCCGGTGCTTGGCGAAAACAGAATTATTATCTCAGAAGGACTGAAAAGGCTCAGGCATACCGATAATATAGGTATCAGGACTCTGATGCAGAAGCTGGGCCTTGATACCAAGCCCATAACGGCCAATTCGGTCAGCTTTGTGCTGGCACCCCGCATCAATGCTGCTGGAAGAATGGGAGAGGCCGATTGTACAGCAAGGCTTATGCTTACCGGCAGCGGCATGGAAGCGGCAGAGCTGGCAGAGCATCTCTGTGAGCTTAATCGCCAGCGTCAGGAGGCCGAAAATACGATTTACGAGCAGATCCTCGGTGATATCGAGCGCGATCCCTCGCTGGCTTCAGGAAAAATCATGGTGCTTTGGGGAGATGGCTGGCATACCGGTGTTATCGGCATAGTTTCCTCAAGACTGGCCGACCGTTATGGAATGCCCTGTGTTCTTGTTTCGATGACAGGCGACTGCGGCAAGGGTTCGGGCCGAAGCATAAAGGGCTTTAACCTTTACGGCGCCCTCAGCGAAAATGCTGATATCCTCGAGCGCTTCGGAGGCCATGAACTGGCTGTTGGCCTCTCAGTGAACCGCGAAAATCTTGAGGAACTCAGAAGCAGGCTGCAGGAATATGCCGAGAGGTGCGCAGTAGATGAAGAGCTTGAACCCTGCATCAATATCGACTATGCAGTCGAGCCCTATGAGCTGGGCCTTGATGCCGTAAAGAGCCTCAGCGTGTTGGAACCCTTTGGCATGGGCAACCCGATGCCGCTTTTCATCCTTCGTGATGCTGTGATAGAGGAGATCACACCTATCAGTCACGACAGACATATAAAGCTGCTTTTCTCAAAGAATGGCTATCGTTTCTATGGCTTTGTTTTCGGAATGGGGGCGAGATCCTGCCCGTTTGTGACCGGCGACGAGGCCGATATAGTGTTCTCTGCCGAAGTCAACTATTTCCGCGGCCGAGAGAGTGTTCAGCTGGTGGTCAAGGATATAAAGTGGAGCCAGTCGGCAGAAAAATGCGACGAGTGTTCTTTTGATATTTACGAACGCTTTGTTTCGGGAGAAAATCTGGACAGAGAGCAGGCGCTTTTCCTTTGTCCCTGCCGAGACGATCTTGTGGCTGTGTTCAGACATGTAAAGGCAAACAAACAGGACGGCATGCTTTGCGGTATGCCCAGAACATTATACAGAAAGATAAAATATGAATCTAAATGCTGCATGAATCAGGGGAGGTTTCTTGTTTGCATGGATATTCTTAAGGAGTTTGATATCTTCGATTATCAGATGACCGGTGATAATATCGTCGTCCGTGACCTTGACTATAAGGGCAAGGTGGATATCAACGGCTCCTGGATCCTGAAGAAACTTATGGAAATCATAAAGGGGTAGTAATCATGACCAGATCAGATATTCCTGAAAATTATCTTAAAATGATCGACGAGATCGCCGAACATCATCCTGAAGAAAAGGAGCTTGTTTACGGCGCCTTTGATTTTGCACTCAATCATCATGGCGAGCAGCGCAGAAAGAGCGGTGAGCCTTATATCGTTCATCCTATTTCGGTTGCGCATATCATCGACAGTTGGGGATTTGACATCGAGTCGATACTGGCAGGTCTGCTGCACGATACCATCGAAGACACCGATGTCACATTCCATGACGTCGAGAAAAAGTTTGGCCTTTCGGTTGCCGAGTTGGTCGACGGTGTAACAAAGCTGGGCCATGTCGAATATCAGAGCCGAGAAGAAGAGCAGATGGAGGACCTCCGCAAGATGTTCATTGCAATGGCAAAGGACATCCGAGTAATCATCATCAAGCTCGCCGACTGCACACATAACATCAGAACCATCGAGTTCAAGAGAATAGAATCTCAGCGCAAGAAGGCGCTGGAGATCATGGAAATATATGCGCCTATCGCCCATCGAATGGGCATGCAGGCCGTAAAGTGGGAGCTTGAGGACCGTTCTCTTAAAGTCCTCGACCCCTATGGCTATGAGGAGATCAGCAATTATATCTCCGAGAGAGCCACACTCTATGATAATTTCCTGGCCAAGACCAAGGACAATATCGAAGAAACCGTCAAACAGCAGGGGATTTCCTGCACAGTCAAGGCTAGGGTAAAGCAGGTCTACAGCATCTACCGCAAGCTCTACGGACAGAATCTTACATTCTCCGAGCTTTATGATCTGTGCGCGGCCCGCGTAATCGTAAAGACTCTGGGCGAGTGCTATCATGTTCTCGGCCTTATCCACGAGAATTATCGTCCCGTTCCCGGCAGATTCAAGGATTATATCTCTTCGCCCAAGCCTAACGGATATCAGTCGCTTCATACAGTAGTTATCGGTAAGGACGGCATCCCCTTCGAGGTTCAGATCAGGACTGAGGAGATGGACCATACTGCTGAATACGGCATCGCTGCGCACTGGAAATATAAGGGCGGACTTAAGGGTCAGCAGAAGGAAGAAGCCTTTGCATGGGTCCGTCAGCTGCTGGAGTCTCAGCAGGATGTCGAGGCGGAAGAGTTCGTTCAGAGCATCAAGGTCGATATGTTTGCCGACGAGGTATATGTATTCACACCCGGCGGCGACGTCGTAAACCTTCCTCAGGGATCGACACCCATCGACTTTGCCTATGCCATCCATTCCGAAGTAGGCAACAACATGACCACCGCCCGTGTAAACGGAAGAATAGTCAACTTCGACTATATACTTAAGAGCGGCGAGATCGTAGATATCACAACCTCCAAGTCCTCGGGCGGCCCCAAGCGCGGCTGGCTGCAGATCGTAAAGACCACCAGCGCAAAGACAAAGATCCGCCAGTGGTACAAGCGCGAACGTAAAGAAGAAAACATCATTGAAGGCAAGGCCGAGCTCGAACGCGAGCTCCGCGTAAACCTGCTGATGGACGATTTCAGCGATCCCGAGCTCAAGGGCTTTATCCTTAAGCGTCTCAAGATGAACACCGAAGAAGAGCTTTATGCAAACGTAGGCTATGGCGGTGTGACTGTTTCGCGAGTCGTTGCAAAGGTAAAGGAAGAGGCCACAAAGCTCGCAAGGTCGAGAACACCTCTTACGCCCGAAAATGTTGTCAAGAAGCCCATAAAGAAGCAGACTTCCAGCAACGGCGTAATCATCGAGGGCATCGACAACTGCCCTGTAAAGTTTGCAAAGTGCTGCAGCCCCATTCCGGGCGACTCTGTAGTTGGCTTTGTCAGCCGCGGATTCGGTGTTTCGGTTCACAAGCAGGACTGTCCCAATGCCATAAACGGCCAGAAGAACCCCGAGAATGCCGGCCGATGGGTAAAGGTGTTCTGGGACAATAGCAAGAACCAGAGCTTCTATGCGCCTCTCACAGTCGAGATACGCACACGAGTCGGCGCCATTGCCGATATCGTTCAGATTTTCACCAATATGAAGATAAACATCGGCGAGCTCAGCGGTAAAGACCTTGATGACGGTCATAGCCGCTACAGCCTCCTTGCAGGCGTTAACAGCGTCGACCAGCTTGAGCTTCTGATGAACCGCCTCCGCAAGATCAAGGGTGTTTCCGACGTCGTAAGAGGCAACGAATAACAATTTGATTTCTGAAAGGGAAATATATATGAGAGCAGTTGTGACAAGGGTCAGCAGAGCCTCGATCGAGATCAATGGGCAGCCCGGCGGAAGCATGGGACAGGGTCTTCTGGTGCTTCTGGGTATCGGACCCAACGACACTGAGAAGGAAGCCCTATATCTGGCTGAGAAGTGTGCTGTTCAGCGCATCTTTGAAGATGAAAACGGAAAGATGAACAAGAGTATGGCCGATATCGGTGGTAAAATGATGGTGGTTTCCAATTTTACCCTTTATGCCGACTGTTCTCATGGCCGCCGCCCCGACTTTTTCGGAGCTGCCAAGCCCGATGTCGCCATACCTCTCTATGAGACCTTCAAAAAGCATCTCGAAGAGCTGGGTGTGGAGTATATATGCGGTGAGTTCGGCGCAGACATGAAGATCGACCATGTTAATGACGGCCCTGTAACGCTGATCATGGACACCGATACAATGATGAAGAAAAGGTGAGCCTTATGATAATGAAAGTACTCGAAACAGGAATGTTTCACACCAACTGTTATCTCGTAGGTGACACAAAAACAAATGAATGCATCCTCTTTGATCCCGGCGCATCCATCACCAAGCTTATGGGCTTTATCGAAGAAAGCGGCATGAAGGTTCGTTATATCGTCCTTACACATGCCCATTTTGACCATGTCATGGCAGCTCCCGCCATTCAGGATGCAACGGGAGCAGAGCTCCTTATCCATGAAAAGGATGCGCCGCTCCTCAGCCCCGATAATCCCGAGGCCAACCGTAAGGGTTATCTCCGCGAAGTCATCCGCAAGGGCGAGGTCAGGGATACCGAGTATAAGATGCCCCGTGTCGACCGTCTGCTTCACGACGGCGACACCATCGAACTGGGCGACCTCAGCTTCAAAGTGCTCAACACTCCGGGACACACAGCAGGTTCCTGCACATTTATCTGCGGCGATGTGATGATCTCGGGCGATACATTGTTCAAGGATGCCTGCGGACGCTGGGATATGACCAGCGGCAGCGAGGATGACATGATGGTAAGCCTCAGAAGGCTGCATGACCTTGAAGGTAACTATCGAGTATTCAGCGGTCATGGCATTCCCACAACATTGGATGCCGAAAGACGGTATAATATATATATGCGCCGTGCAGTGGCGCAGCCTCATTAAACTATGAACTTTTATCTTAACGGACACGACAGGATAAACCCTGTCCAGCAGCTTCTTATCTGCCTTTATCCCGACGACGAGCATATCCGAGTTGATTCTCCTGAGGGCGATGTGCTTATCTCGACGGTTGAGCGCAGGGAAGAGGGCCTTTTTGCCATGGCAGCCGGATGGTGGGGAGACTCGGTAGAGCTTTCTGTTCCGGGTCATATCAATGAGGATTCGTCTGAGCTCAACGAATACGTAAGGCGTTCGCTGTACCTTCTCCTTGAGCCTCGCCTTGAACAGAAACCTGCGTGGGGAATGCTCACCGGCGTAAAGCCCGCCAAGCTGGTCAGAAATATGCTGGCAAGAGGAATGACGACAGCTCAGGCTGCCGAATCGCTCAGAAACGATTATTATGTCACCGATAAGCGTGTCAGCCTTGCCGTCAGATCGGGCGCTGTTTCCCGTCATTACAAGGAAGAGATGGGGCCGAGAGATATTGACCTTTACATTGGTATACCTTTCTGTCCTGCAAAGTGCAGCTACTGCTCCTTTGTAAGCAATGATGTAAGACGATGGGGGCATATGGTAGAACCCTATCTGCAGGCGTTGCTGCACGAGGTTGAGGGCATGGGAAATGTACTCAGGGAGCAGAAACGCGATATAAAGAGTATATATATCGGAGGAGGAACGCCCTCTATTCTCAGCGAAGATCAGCTGGCAAGGCTGATCGAAGCTCTGAACAGGCATATGGATCTCAGTTCGATGGCCGAGTTCACACTCGAAGCCGGCAGACCCGAAACGATAACTGCCGACAAGCTCCGCATTGCCTATGAGGGCGGTGTAAGAAGGATCAGCGTCAATCCTCAGACGATGAATGAAGAGGTGCTGAGAGGCGTTGGCAGGCTGCACACAGCCCAGGACATAGTTGACTGCTATGAGATGGCGCGCAGAACGGCTGATTTCCAGATAAATATGGATCTTATCGCCGGAATGCCCGGTGATGATGACGACAGCCTGATTGACAGCGTGAGAAGGGTCATAGAGCTTGCGCCTGATAATATCACGCTGCACTGCATGGCAAGAAAGCGCGGAGCACCTCTCAGGTTCGGAAAAACAGGTGTTCTGGCAGCCGAAACTGTGGATAAATGCCATGCAATGATCGGTGCTGCCGGATATATGCCTTATTATCTTTATCGTCAGAAATATATTGCGGGCGGGCTTGAAAATGTTGGTTTTGCCAAGCCGGGAACCGAATGCCGCTATAATGTTGTCATGATGGAAGAGATCGGCGATGTTGCTGCTCTGGGAAGCGGCGGCGTTACCAAGCTTGTCTATGAGAACGGCAGCATTGAGAGGATAACCAACCCCAAATATCCCATCGAGTATATTGATGGGCCCGAGAAGATCGACAGTAATTTGTTAAAACTTTCAAAAGCACTTGAAAGGCATTGAAAGTCGGAACATCCGGTGGTATAATTACAGTAAATAGTGCCTGCATGTCAGGCGGTCGGTTTATAATACGGTGCTTCGAAAGGAGAAAATATATTATGGATCCCAATGTAAAAGCAATTCTTGACAGAGCTAAGGCAACTGCTGTTGTTGCTGCTGAAAGAGCCGGAAAGATGGCTGATGCCGCAACAAAGAAAGCAGGAGATATGGCTTCGATCACAAAGCTGAATCTTCAGATTTTTGAGCTTAATTCCGATATCGACGGCGTTTATAAAGAGATCGGTCAGATCATCTATCAGGCACATATCGGCAATGAAGGCCGTACTGTTGAGCTGGACGATAAGTTCGCTCAGGTAGATGAGAGAATGGCAAAGATCGCCGAGATCAAGGAGACCATTGCTCACACCAAGACCACTGTTGAATGCCCCGGCTGCGGCAGAGAATGCAGCAAGGAAGATACATTCTGCAGCAAGTGCGGACATAAGCTGGCATAAACAAGATCATGTAAAGGGGAGGGACACTGTCCTTCCCCTTTAGTTGCTAAAGGAGAAAGAGATGTATTGCTATAACGATTATCTCAAAGCTGCTGAATATATAAACTCACGCATCGGCGCCCACAGACCCGAGATCATGGTCGTTCTGGGTTCGGGGCTGGGTGGAGTTGCCGATCTTGTGGAAGATGCCGCTGTAATCCCTTATGGTGATATCCATGGGTTTGCGCGGTCTACGGCACCCGACCATGCAGGCAGGCTTGTGGTTGGCAGGCTTGCGGGCAAGTGTGTTATGGTCATGCAGGGACGCTTCCATTATTACGAGGGATATGAGCCCGAACAGGTGGTATTTCCCATCAATGTGGCCCATGTCATGGGAATAAAAAAGCTTATTCTCACCAACGCGGCAGGAGCTATAAATATCGGTTACAGCGTAGGTGATATCATGCTCATCCGCGATCATATCAAGCTGTGTGCGCCAACACCGTTCAGAGGGGTAAATATCCCCGAGCTTGGGCCGAGGTTTTTTGATATGACCTATACCTATTCACCTCGCCTGCGCGATTCGGCGCGAAAGAATGCATCAGAGCTTGGCATAAGGCTTCAGGAGGGAGTGTATTTTTACTTCACAGGCCCTCAGTTCGAGACTCCTGCTGAGATAAAGGCGGCAAGGCTGCTGGGCGGCGATGCCGCAGGAATGTCGACGGTATACGAAGCGATCGCAGCTTCTCATTGCGGTATGGAGGTGCTGGGACTTTCGCTGATGACCAATATGGCGGCAGGTGTACTTCCGGAAAAGCTCAGCGGAAGCGATGTTGTGGAGACTGCAAACAGAATGAAGAAGCCTTTCTCCGAGCTGGTTATGGCATGCATCGCCGACATGGGGGATGAATGATGCAATATATGATCGAAAATGTCACCGTTGCCACTCTTGACGAACAGGGAACGGTGCTCAAAGATGCCTTTGTTGTCATTGATGAGGGGAAGATAGTTTATCTCAGTCCTCTTCAGCCGAGGATCGCCGCGCGCGAACATATCGACGGCAGGGGAATGATCCTCATGCCGGGGCTTGTCAATGCGCATACGCACCTTGCAATGAGCCTTATGAGGGGCTATGGCGGCGATTGCGAGCTTCATACATGGCTCAATGAAAAGGTGTTTCCGGTAGAGGCACGGATGGACAGCAAGGCCGTATATCTCGGCACTCTGCTGGGAATTGCCGAGTCGCTCAGATTCGGAGTTACTTCGGTCAGTGATATGTATATTTCCACCCTTGATACTGCAAGGACGGCATATGAATCGGGCATCAGAGCCAACCTGTCAAACGGCGCATCGGGCGGCGGTGATGGTTGGAGGCCTGAAGGCGACAGATGCTATGAAATGCTCAGAGAGGCATTTGCGCAGTTCCATGCTCCTGACGGCCTTGTGCGCATTGATGCATCCATCCATGCTCCATATACCAGTCGTCCGAATATGTGGGAGGCTATTGCCGGATTTGCCCATGAACACGACCTTGGCATGCATATCCATCTCTCTGAAACTCGCAGAGAGCAGGAAGACTGCATAAGGGAATACGGTATGACCCCCGCTCAGGTCATGGATAAATATGGAGTTTTTGATGGCAGAACTCAGGCAGCTCACTGCGTATGGCTCAGCGAGGATGATATGGAGCTGATGGCACGGAAAAAGGTCACGGCGGTACATAACCCGGTCAGCAATCTTAAGCTGGCAAGCGGTGTCGCTCCTGTCAGCCGAATGCTGGAAAAGGGAGTCCCGGTGGCCCTTGGAACCGACGGAGCCTGCTCGAACAATAATCTTGATATGTTTGAAGAGGTAAAGCTGGCGGCGCTCCTTCAGAAGGGTACGGGATATGATCCCAGAGCTGTCAGCGCGCTGGAAGCCCTACATATGGCGACACGCGGCGGAGCGCTGTCTCAGGGCAGAGAAGACTGCGGCATTATAAAGGTGGGTATGGCAGCCGACCTCATATTGGTCGATGCACGATCGCCGTGGATGTATCCCCTTCATGATGTGCACTCGACTCTTTGCTATACGGCAAGAGGCAGTGATGTGGCGATGACCATGGTAGGGGGCAGGATCCTTTACCGCACAGGAGAGTATACCACCATTGATATTGAAAAAGTAAGATATGAGATAGATTCCTGCGTAATTCCCAAGATATTCTGAGAATACAGGGAATATAGATATGCAGGATAATTACAGGAAAAGGTAGTGCGAACAAATTGAAAAAAAGTAAAAGCAGCTCGTTCTTCGAGGGCGCCCTTGTCCTCGTTGTAGCCAATGCCCTTGTAAAGGTCATCGGCGCTATTTATAACATCCCGATCGTAAATATGATAGGCGGTGAGGGCAACGGCATCTACACCGTTGCATACTATGTATACACAGCCATGTTCACCATTTCTACAGCCGGCCTTCCGGTCGCTGTGTCGCGAATGGTAGCCGAGGCCAATGCTCTCGGTAAGTATGAGGATGTAAGAAGGACCTTCCGTGTGGCGGTGTCTCTCTTTACCGTTATCGGCGGCATATGCACATTTGTAATGATGTTCTTTGCCGAGGAACTGGTCAATATGATCGGCAATCCTCTGGCATATCATGCCGTTCTGGCCATTGCACCCTCCATCTTCATCGTGTCCATTGTTTCGGCCTTCAGGGGCTATTTCCAGGGCCTTGCAAACATGGTTCCTACAGCCATTTCGCAGGTCATCGAGGCGGCAGGTAAGCTTGTTTTCGGCCTTCTGCTGACCAAGGTGCTTATGGACCGCGGCTGCAGCCTTGAAATCGTTGTTGCAGGCACCATCGGCGGTGTTACACTGGGCACGGTTTTCAGCGCCCTTTACATTATTCTTGTCCGTGTCAAGGCAGGCAGCGGCATCCCTGAGGGGGCTGTTCAGACAGTGGCTCCGACCGGATATTCCGAGATCGCCAGAGGCCTTGTCAAGATCGCAATTCCCATCACTATCGGCGCATCGGTCCTCAGTGTTGTAAACTTCATTGATATGGGTGTTGTTCTCAACCGCCTGCAGGATGTGGGTCATTCGGTCGAAGAGGCCAACTATATTTACGGCTGCTATAATATCTCTACCAAGATGTGGAATATGCCCCAGGCTCTCATCGTCGGTCTTGCCATCAGTATAATCCCTGCTGTTGCAGCGGCATATGCTCGAAAGGATTATCTCAAGGCTTCGGGCACTATTACAACAGCGCTCAGATTTACAGCCATTTTCTCTCTGCCTTGTGCCGCAGGCCTGGCTGTTCTTGCAAAACCCATTCTTTCGCTGCTTTATTACAGAAGGCTCGAAGAGGTAGAGGTAGCAGCGCCCCTGCTGGTCATTCTTGCTCCAGCTGTTTTGCTGGTTGCCCTTCAGTCGGTAACCAATGCCATCCTTCAGGCTGTAGGCAAGGAAAAAATGCCTATGTTCAGCGTTCTTATCGGCGGTGTTATCAAACTGCTCACCAATTACACCCTTATCGGCACTCCCGGAATTGAGATATATGGAGCGCCTATCGGTACAACGGTATGTTACGGTGCAATATCCATCATCAATCTGGTCATAATAGCCAGGACAGTAAAGGGTGTTTCTGTAATAAAGAGTTTCTTCAAGCCTTTTGCCGCATCGGCGATCATGGGTGTGTTCACCTATTTCTGCTATATGCCTATGAGCGATATTCTGGGCGGTAAGCTGGGCTGTGTCGTTACGATCGGCCTCTCGGCAGTAGTATATCTTGTGCTTCTGATCGCTCTTAAGGCCCTTCCCAAGGAAGATGTGCTGCTGCTCCCTAAAGGACAGAAAATAGCAAAATTGCTCAGAATGTGATAAAACACCGGAAAATATCATCAAATATATTATTTTACTTGCAAAGGGGATAGAAGTGTGATAAATTTTGTTAGCAAGCCAAAATATGGCTTTGAAGATCTTCTTCAGATTATGGACATCCTCAGAGGCGAGAATGGCTGCCCCTGGGACAGAGAACAGACCCATGAAAGCATCCGCAAGAACTTTATCGAAGAGGTATACGAGGCCTGTGAAGGCATCGACCTCAAAGATGATGCTCTGCTCTGCGAAGAACTGGGTGACGTTATCCTTCAGTGTGTCTTTCATGCCGATCTTGCGGAAGAAAGAGGCGCCTTTGATATAAATGATGTCTGCGACGGCGTTTGCAAGAAGCTTATTCTCAGACATCCGCATATTTTTGGAAATGTGGTTGCCGAAACATCGGCAGAGGTCCTTAACAACTGGGACGCTATCAAGAAGGTGGAGAAGAGCCAGAAGACCCACAGCGACACCATCAATCAGGTGGCAAAGTCGCTGCCCGCTCTTATGTATGCCCAGAAGGTGCAGAAAAAGGCCGCAAAGGCCGGATTCGACTGGCCCGACATTAATGGCGCGCTGCAGAAGATCGATGAAGAAAAGGCCGAGCTGCTCAGAGCAATGGAGGGAGACGGCGACCCTGCTGACGAGCTGGGAGATCTGCTTTTTGCTGTTGTCAATACAGCAAGATTCCTCGATATAGATGCCGAGGAGGCTCTTACAAGAGCAAGCCGTAAGTTTGTAAGCCGCTTCTGCAAAATGGAAGAGGCTGCCGACCGCGATCTCACAGAGATGACTCTCGAAGAGATGGATAAGATCTGGGAAGAGATCAAACACAGATAATTATTAATCAAATATTTTGGAGGAACCGAAATGAACAAGACAGAACTCATCGCAGCAATCGCTGAGAAGACCGAGCTTTCCAAGAAGGATGCAGAGAAGGCTCTCACAGCTATGATCGCTGCTATCACAGAAGAGCTCGCAGAGGGTAACAAGGTCCAGCTCATCGGCTTTGGCTCTTTTGAGGTGAAGACAAGAGCTGCACGCACAGCTTTCAATCCCCAGACAAAGAAGCCCATCGAGCTGGCTGAGACAAAGTATCCTGTTTTCAAGGCAGGCAAGGCTCTCAAGGACGTAGTTGCAAAATAAGTAACGATAACAGGATGGAAGCGGCCTATGCCGCTTCCATCGGTTTTATGGAGGGAAATATGAGGCTTGACAAATATTTAAAGGTGGCCCGCCTCATCAAGCGCCGTACGGTGGCCAATGAGGCCTGTGATACTCAGCGAGTGGTCGTGAACGGCAGAGAGGCTAAGGCGTCCTATCAGGTTAAGGTAGGCGACATCATTGAGATAACTATCGGTACCCGCACCGTTAAGGTGAAGGTTCTGTCGATCCCTGAGCATGTCACCAAGCAGGATGCCGCCCTGATGTACAGCGAAATAACCGAATAAAACGTTTCCTCCTTTCATACTGTTATTTATGACACATGAAGGGAGGATCTTTATTTATGGCAGCGGACAGCAGCAAAAAGAATGAAGCTACAGGCAATCTTATCCTCGAAGGGCGTGAAAGGCTGAGTATTTCGGGGGTTGAAGATGTTATCAGCTTTGACGAAAACGAGATACTGGCCGAGACAGTTCTCGGAACACTGGTGACAAGAGGAGAAGAGCTTCATGTTGAGCGGCTGAGCCTTGATACCGGCGAACTTATCATTAACGGCAGGCTCGACAGCTTTGAATATCTTGGCGACGGAAGGAACAGAGGCAGCTTCTGGTCTAAGCTTTTCTAAGGGGGCATCTATGGAAATCGTGCTTCTTGATCAGACCAGGACTTTTATCTTCGCCTGTTTTCTGGGTATTTGCATGGGACTGGTGTATGATATAGTCAATGTGTTTCCGCGCATAGTGTGCCGCAGATATATAAGAGCAGTTTGTGATATTCTTTATTGCACAGTATTTATGGTATGCTTCACAGGCCTTGTGATCTTCTGTGCCGGCGGAGTGCTCAGGTGGTATATCTTAGGCGGAGCGCTTATTGGCCTGACGCTGTACTTTCTTGGCGCGGCGTTCTATGTAAGGGTGTTTCTGTGCGCGATAGAGGAATGCTTTGTTGTCTTTGTAAAATTAGGCAGAAAAGTTCTGTGTTTTATCGAAAATCTCTTTAGTGGTCCCACCGGAAATTAGGTTTTGGGATTGACTTTTTAAGGAAAAAAGCATACAATTAAACTAACAAATAATCTTTATGGATCAGAGAGGTGAGAAGGACTGCATGAAAAGAACAAGGAAAGTACATCCATTTGTCAAAATATTTGTTTTGGCATTTGCGGTTTATGCAGCCTTCACACTTGTTTCGCTCCAGCTTCAGATCAGAAATAAGGAAAAAGAAAAGGCTCAGCTTGCCCTGCTCATCAGCGATCAGCAACTCAGCAATGACGAGATAAGGGATATCCTTGAATGCGAAGATGACACCGAGTATATCGCAGAGATCGCCAGAGAGAAGCTGGGATATATCTCTCCCGGCGAGAGAGTGTTTGTTGATATCTCGAGTAAATAATTTACTGTCATGGGGGGCGCGGAACTGCAGATGGAGTTTACTGTAGGAAGCATTTACGAAGGAAAAGTAACGGGAGTCACCGGTTTTGGAGCATTTGTTCAGCTTGCTCCCGGAAAATCGGGAATGGTACATATCTCTGAAATCGCCAATACATATGTTGACGATATAAAAAAACATGTCAATGAAGGAGACACTGTTAAGGTCAAGCTGATCGGAATTGATCAGAACGGAAGGATTAACCTTTCGATCAAAAAGGCGCTTCCCGTCCAGGAGAAGCCTCAGGCTGCACCAAAACAGGAAAAAGCAGCAGCTCCGGCTGCCGAAGAGGCTATATCCGACGGTTCTATGTTGGAAAAGAGCAAGGACAGCATATTTGAAGATAAGCTCCGTATGTTCATGCAGCGCAGCGAATCCAAGATGTCGGATCTGCGTATGCAGAACGACAAGAGGTCCAAGTCTCGCAGAAGAAGATAGAAAATAAAAGCGCAGGCCGCGTAAGGTGGTCTGCGCTTTTTCAATAATATCCCCCGAATAAAAAGGGGCCGCTCTTCACATGGAAAAGCGGCCAAAGTGGGGTTGTGGGGATAAAGATATGAATGGTGTGACCCCGAAAACTGTCAGAGCACACCGCAAAGGTCGAATTTGTATTTGACATTTGCGCTGTGTTCTGAGATAATAATAACACTGTTTCCAATAAATGTAAATAGGAAAAAGTGTCGAAAATAAAAAGACAGGAGGAACATGACATGAGAATACTTGGTGGCCGCCTTATTACGGCGGAAGGACAGGAATTCGAAAACGGATATGTTGATTTTAAGGATGGCGTTATTACAGCCTTTGGTGATATAGCAGACGCACCCGAGACAAACGACGAGGTTTATGATGCAAAGGGCGGTTATATTATGCCCGGCTTCATCGATGCTCATACACATATCGGCATTTATGAGCAGAACGTCAGATGGGAAGGTAACGATGTCAACGAGATGACCGATCCCGTAACACCTCATCTCAAGGCGGTCGACGGCATCTATCCTTTCGATCCCTCTTTCGCAGATTCTATCGGCTGCGGTGTAACATCGGCAGTTGTAGGCCCCGGCTCGGCCAATATCATTGGCGGTGAGATGGCATTCATCAAGCTGGCCGGCGACGATATCTCCGATATGATCGTAAAGGCACCCTGCTCGATGAAAATGGCTCTGGGCGAAAATCCCAAGAGCAGCTACGGTCTTAAGCAGAAGGCACCTCAGACAAGAATGGCCTCGGCCGCTATTCTGAGAAATGCGCTGCTCAAGGCAAAGCAGTATCTCGAAAAGAAGGAAGACGGCAAAGAGCCCGCATATGACGAAAAGTGCGAAGCGCTTATTCCCGTTATCAAGGGCGAACTGATGGCACATATCCACGCACACAGATGTGATGATATTTTGACAGCAATCAGAGTTGCAAATGAGTTCGGTATCCGCTATACTATTATCCATGCTACCGACGGAGTCAGAGCTGCTCGCCAGCTTAAAGAGGCAGGGGTCATCCCCGTCATCGGACCCGTACTTTCGGGCAGCAGCAAGCCTGAGACTTCCAACAGAAGCCTTAAGACAGCAGGCATTCTTAACGCACAGGGCATCGAAGTTGCTTTGACTACTGACCATCCCGTCGGCCCTCTGCAGCATCTTAATGTAAGTGCCGCAGTCTGCGTAAGAGAAGGTCTCGACATGGAGGCTGCTATCAGATCCATTACAATTAACGCCGCAAAGGCATCGGGAGTTGAAGACCGTGTTGGTTCCATCGCAGTTGGCAAGGATGCTGAAATCGTTGTATGGACAAAGCATCCCTTTGACTTCCTCAGCAAGGCAGAGGCTGTATTTGTAGATGGCAAGAGAGTGAAGTAACCCTGACATCCTGCCGCGCAGCAAGCACAATAAAAAGGAGTAACACTATGAACGTACAGTTTAACGAAAGAAAGGCTAAGATCTATAGCGATCGCAAGGAATATATCGAGAAGAAGTGCGAAAAGCTCAACAAGTATTTCGGTGAAGAGGCTGACGCTACAGTAGCATACAGCTTCAACAGAAACGAGCACACAGTTGAACTGACAGTAAGCTACCGCAGCTTCTACTTCAGAGCGGAAGAAACAGCCGACGATATGCTCAAGGCAGTCGACGGTGTTGTCGCAAGCATTGAGCGCCAGATCCAGAAGAATAAGACAAGACTGTCCAAGAAGACACGTCAGGAATCTTTTGCAAAGTCTCTCCGTGCAGAAGAGGTAACAGAGCCCATCGCAGAGGAGACAGAGTTCGCTCTGGTCCGCACAAAGGAGCTCGAAGTAAAGCCCATGACAGTCGAAGATGCTATCATGCAGATGAATCTGCTGAACCACGAGTTCTTCTTCTTTATCAACAGCGACGAGAACGGCAAGTACTGCGTC
>JAFOHJ010000291.1 GCA_017421885.1 Clostridia bacterium | reverse complement strand
TCAGTTCAGCCCCGCTGAATAACAGATAGTAAGTCTCCTGAAATAAATACACGCACCTGAAAAGGGCCGGCATCTTCGGATGTCGGCCCTTTGCTATATTATTGATATAATAATTCTGAATGCTGTCAAAAAGATCATTTTTATTCCGCAGTTATGAAGGCAAAACCAAAAGGCTCGAGGGTCGCCTCTATACAGCCGTCAAACGAATAAACCGCTTCTCCCGAGATCAGGTCGCGGAAGCGATTATTTTTGAATGCAGGCAGCTCTGTGAGTGTTATAGATACATCTGTGATCTTATCTGAGAGATTGAATATGCACAGAACAGGCTGGTCTTCACCGGGGCTGCACAAACAGCAATAGCATGAAGCGGCATATGTGGGGTAAACTCTCAGTCGCTCCTTTGATGGCCAAATAGCCTGATGGTGGGAAACTTTTATGAGCTTTCTGAACTTCTCTTTCTGAACGCTGTCAAAGTCGGAGAGGTAGGAGGGTATGATGTCGGTCATATGTCCTGTGCCGATAAGCATGGCTATCTCAAGCAGTCTTTTTTCAGAGGTCCATGAGCTGCCCCAACTGAGGTATGACCATGATATAGCTCCTGTATCGCGTACTTTGCGGCATTGTTCGAGAGCAGAGTCTATGATATATGGAGATGAAGAATCAATTGCCCTTATGATCGCGCTTCCGTTCCAGTGTTCATCGCTGTGGAAGGGCTGGTCTTCGATGATGTCGAAGCCGCATTCGGTCAGCCATGGCATGAAGGGGTCGCCAAACCCGGTCGCGCCTTCGGGAATGCACATAACATTGGCATATTCGTGGATAGTATCTGTGACAAGACTTCGTATAAGCGGCTTGGTGCAGCCTGCATACCAGTTGACAGCATCGACTATAATGCCGTCGATCCCGGTGGCGAGCCAATGCCTGAGCACCGTGAGAGCATAGTTTTGAAAGCCGGCATCCTGCCAGTTATACTGAGGCTCGGCAATGCCGTCGCGTTCCCAGTAACACCAGTAATATTGCCCTGCTTCGCGGCTGCGGTGCCAATGGCCCGACTGAAGGAAGCACTCGTTGGCAGGGAAAGGAGGAGGCGCACAAGGACTGCGGCTCCATAGGAAATAGTCGTTTTTGGGCATGATAAGGCTGCATCCTTGGGCAAGGCAGGCCGCCTTCCAGATAATAGAGTCTACATCGTCATATCCGAGGTTAAGGAAAACAACCACCCTTATACCTCGCATATGGCATTCTTCTACGAGTCTTGAAAAATCATCCATACTGCCGCCCAGTATATCATTAACGGCAAAATGGTCGAGAGGGCGAAGGCCCCACCACGGATAAAAGCCTGCGCTGCGGTATGGGGCAGTGATATGTATCGCTTTGAAACCAAAATCCGCGATACCATCCAGCTCGTTTATGATATCGTTTATACTTTTACCGTCCTCTCCCGGCATATATCGCAGGACGGCGCTGCATTTATGCCACCACGGAGTAGTATTATTCATATTGATACTCCTTTTCTGATAAATATGGGATAATTTTATCAGCATGGAGAAAAAAGTACCATTTTTATGCGGATTCTTAGTGTCGGAAGGCATAGACAAATGTTTAAACGGGTGGTATTGTAAAGAAGAAAAGAATTATAAACAGGATGTGAAAATAAATGCAAAAAACACTAAGCCAGGATAAGATGCGGCTGTTTGAAAGTGAGGTCATATGGAAGGCGGTTGCTTCGCTGACCATCCCAACCGTTATCAGCCAGCTCATCATGATGGTATACAACCTTGCCGACTCCTTCTTTGTCGGACAGTTGGGCGACCTTAATCAGCTGGCAGCTATTGCACTTGTAACGCCGATACATATATCGCTGACGGCTCTTGCCAATCTGTTCGGTGTCGGCGGAGGTGTGGTTATTTCACGTGCGCTGGGCAGCCGAGATCCCGATACGGCAAAGAAAGCATCGGCATTTACTGTCTACAGCATTCTTATTGTAGCCGGACTGTATTCGGTTTCGGTACTCGTGTTCAGAGAGGCCTTTCTTACCCTTATAGGCTCGACACCGGCCCTCGATGTTTTTGCAAGCGAGTATATATTCTGGGTAATGGTAATAGGAGCCATCCCATCCACCTTCAATATGGCGGTGGCACATCTTATTCGTGCCGAGGGTGCATCCAAGGAGGCCAGCTTCGGTCTTTCGATGGGCGGTATACTGAATATTATCCTTGACCCTATTTTTATCTTCCCATTTGGTTTCGGACTTCAGGTGGAAGGCGCCGCGGTAGCCACTTGCCTTTCCAACTGCGTCGTAAGCTTATATTTCTTGGTATATCTCTATAGGTCGCGCCATAAGTCGTTTCTGTCGCTTTCTCCGCGAAATTATACTATCGAGAAAAAGATCGCTGTTCCCATTATTCTTGGCGGACTTCCTTCGGCGATCCAGATGCTCATGTCGTCGGTGTCGAACCTTGTGCTCAATAATGTGATCGTAGGATTCAGCGAGTCGGCCATCGCTGGTGTCGGAATCTGCAAAAAGGTAGATGCTATCCCAGCATATATTATCGCCGGCATCACTCAGGGCGTTGTTCCTCTTATGGCGTACAATTTTGGCTCGGGAAACAGAAAGCGTATGAAAGAGGCCATGAAGTTCACGCTCTGCCTGACGGTTGGTATGGCGATCATGTTTGTTCTGGTGCTTCAGATCTTTCCGGAGGTCATATCCTCGTGGTTTATCCGAGATGGCGAGACTATTGGACATGCATCCACGTTTATCCGTATACACAGCCTTGCGCTGCCCTTCTCGGTGGTCACAAATCTGCTGATGGGATTCTTCCAGGCCATCAAAAAAAGCCGTCAGGCCACAGCTCTTTCGCTTATCAGAAAGGGTATATTTGATATCCCGGCCATGTTCCTGCTTAATATGGTGGTGCCTCTCTACGGCCCGATGATGTGTCAGCCTATCATGGATATCGTTTCGGCCTCCTGCGCAGTAATCATGTATCGCAAAGACAAAGATATTCTGAAAAAATAAAGGGGAATTATTGTGAAAAGAGTATTCTATTTGATAACAGCATTTCTGGTGTGCCTGATAATGTTGCCTTTGCAGGCCTTTGCCGCCGACAGCAGCATTCTGCCCGACGATATGCCTGAGCTTTGCAATCAGGAGTCGTGGGAAGTTCTTGCCCTTAGTAATAAGCTCAGGATCGCAAACGGCGCCCTTCCCATCACAACTTTCGGCACACTTCAGCAGGCCGCCAACATTCGAGCCGACGAGCTTGTAACCTACTACAGCCATTCGCGTCCCGATTATTCTTCATGTTTTACCGTGTTTGACGATGTAGGCCTTAGATATTACAGTGCCGGCGAGAACATCGCTGCCGGCTATACATCTCCCGCTAGTGTTACAGACGGATGGTATAACAGCTCGGGACATAGGGCAAATATGCTCAATACCAACTTCTATCATGGCGGTATGGGCTTTAACTCCAACTACTGGGTCCAGCTGTTTATGAGCGCCGGCTGCTCTGTCACCGATATGGAGCTGATACTGCCCGAAGACGGCTGTGTTATCACCCTCGGTCACGAAGTGGAAGACAGCGGAGCGGCTGTTGCACTTAACTGTTCGGTACATGGCTGGTGTTATATGCCTCTTATTTCCGAGATGTGCACCGGAGCCGATCTTGAAAATATTGGTGAATATACAGTCACTGCATCTTACGGAAATCTTTCGGAGAAGTTCACACTCAAGGTTATTGATATCATCACGGAGGGCGATTTTGTTGCCTATGCCGACGGCGGAAGTGCCGTTATTGCCATGTGGACGGGCAAAGCCTATGACGAGGTAGTGGTTCCCGATACCATTGGCGGTTACCCCGTGGTAGGCCTTGGTGACAGTCTCTTTGAAAGTGCCACCCTTACAAGCGTCACCCTTCCAAATACTATCGAGTCGATCGGTGACAGGTGCTTTGCATACTCATATATTCCCGAGGTAGTTATTCCCGATGGAGTAAAAAATGTAGGAGAGCAGGCATTTTACGGAAGCTATCTTTACAGAACGGGAGAGATCGTAATTCCTGCCTCGGTAGAGAACATAGGCGTCTATGCCTTCTCATATATCAACCGTGCAACAAACTTTGTTGTCGACGAAGATAATATGCACTATGTAAGTTACGAAGGTGTTCTGTATAACAAGGATATGACCACCCTCATTAATTACCCCATTTCAAAGGCTGATGAATCATATGTGGTCCCCGAGAGCGTTACCCTTATTTACTGCACCGCCTTTGCAAGACAGAACAACCTAATAGATTTGTATGTCTATTCACCCTCGGTCAGAGCCATGACCTACACCTTCTTTGATGCATGCTTCAACGTGTGGTGTTATGAGGATACATCCCTCTATACC
Source organism: Clostridia bacterium (assembly GCA_017421885.1). Next base: position 1,639 of record JAFOHJ010000291.1, on the reverse strand, counting down.
CATGTGAAGAACGAGACCGGAGGCAGCTATTGTACTGCAGTACCTCTGCCCTATTTCAGCATTTCGGAGGAAAAAGACGGCCTGGCGGTTACACTGACTGATAAATATACAAACGGCTGGTATCTGATGGCAGGTTATGATGAAAACGGAAGAATGGTGGATGTCGTCACCGTTTCGGGAGTTGAGAGAAATACCTGTACAATGCCTCTGACAGCAAAGAAACTAATTATGTATAACCTTGATGAAAACTTTGTGCCCACAGGGAAGTCAAAGCTTCTCTGGGAAGTTGAATAAAAACAAAAATACTGATGCTCAACTGGGCATCAGTATTTTTGTTTATTCTTCGATTACTTCGCCGCGGATAATAACTCTTCCTTCGTCAGGACAGCGGGTCTCGAACAGCTTGGCGCGTGTTTCGCCGTGGTCGAGGTCGCCGCCGTTAAGCAGCACATAAAGTGAAGGATAGATCGTGTTCCACAGCTCGTGGCATAGAGGTGGGCATATATCACCTACAATAAACTCGTCGCCTTTTTTGCAGTATCCGCTTCGGCAGCGGCTTTCAACAACGGTAAGCTTGACTTTGGGCATAGATATCGGTCCTCTCAATTTAAAACTGAATAAATCATAACATGGCAGGCTTTTTCCTTCAAGGGGATAAGGGAATATCTCTTTCTTAGAAAAACATTGCCAAGAATATACAGATAGATTATAATTATTCTGTAATCTTTCAGAAAGGTACATGGTGACAACAATGAATGAAATCATGGAAAAAATCGACAAAGCAGTAGATGAGCTCAAGTCGAATAAGAAGCTGCTTGATCAGTTTGACAAGGAGCCTGTTAAGGTTATCGAGAAGCTGGTAGGTATGGATCTTCCCGACGAGCAGGTAGAGAAGGTCATTGACGCTATCAAGGCAAAGCTCAAGGTCGACGATCTTGGCGATGTTCTCGGACTTGTAGGCAAGCTGTTCAAGTAATCCGGATGAAAGAAACGGAAAGGCCGCCCCTCGGGGCGGCCTTTTAATGTGTGGTGTTAATCTTCGATTTCTCCGCTGCCTTCGCATGCAGGACACTCTACTCTTCCGGAGCCATCACAATAATAGCATGTGCTACCGGATATTTCGCCATCACCGCCGCAACGAGGGCATACAACCGTGCCGTCTCCTCCACATCTTCTGCAAGTATGAGCCATAGTGCTACTCCTTTCTCATTAATATATTAGATAGGTTTACCATTTTTTAATACTTCGCCACTAGAGCGGAGTTCGTAGTGGTCGTGTTTTCCTTTATCATTTGGGAAATAATAATCATCACTTATATAACTACCACGGTCCTTTGTTTCGTGAGTATATCCATCTGATGTTTCTTCATGGGTGAGTGTGCCATCATTTTCGAGTACATCATTGACAAGATTATCGGTTTCCTTGTACTTGGAATCCTTATAACTACCATTCCACATATTATAGCTCCTTTCAAATTAAAACCATGTTTTCCATTTTAGTTTAGGGACTTTATATGAGAAAGCAACTGACATGTTAGTGTCAATTGTATTTGGAGATAAAGCTATATTGCTTTTAGAGCACTGCAATGAAGGGAAGATTTCCTGCATTCTGGCTTTTACAGCATTTGCCATAGCTGATT
>JAFOHJ010000290.1 GCA_017421885.1 Clostridia bacterium | reverse complement strand
GCTTTCGTCGGGCCTTCTATCCGACCCGCTACCGAGAAAATAGAAAAAAAGAGAGATAAACTGATTTATATATCCATGGGAACAGTCAACAATGACATGATGCCTTTTTACAAAAAGTGCTTGTCTGCTTTTACGGATACTGATTATCAGCTTATCATGTCTGTTGGTCATCAGGTGCCTCTTGAAGATTTTGGAGAACAACCAGAAAACGTATCGGTATTCTCACATGTTGATCAAATAGCGGTTCTCCAACAGGCGGATGTCTTTGTATCGCACTGTGGAATGAACAGCGTCAGCGAAAGTCTATATTTTGGAGTTCCTCTTATCATGGTGCCTCAAACATCTGAACAAATCGGGATTTCTGAACGCGTAAAGCAACTTGGCGCCGGCATAAAGCTTGACCAAACAGATGCGCCGTCCATCCTAGAGGCAGTAAACAGAATATTTATAGATAGCACCTATCAAGACAATGCAAACTTGATTTCCGAAAGTTTTAAGCGTTGTTCCGGCGCAAAAGGTGCTGCGGATAAAATTCTGCAAGTAAGTGGAAGTTCTGTTTAATCATAAAATCGATGAACATTAACGCAAATCCATACAACCGCAAGCACAATTAAAGTTAGCTAAAAGCATACTCAGGCACAACACAGTCGTTAAGGAGCAGAATAGTTATTTCTTACTCCTTAACGACTATATTTTAGCTTAATGACATTAAGCCTCACGGGGCTCTGTTTTTATTTTACTATTTGCTGTATAATGGAAGCATGAATCAAACAGGAGGTATTTTCCATGAAGATCGGAGCCATAACCGTAGGACAGTCGCCGAGAGTCGATGTAACCAAGGATATCCTGCCCCTGTGGGGCAACAGGATCGAGCTCATTGAAGCTGGAGCTCTTGATAAGATGACCTATGAAGAGATACAGACTCTCGCCCCGCAGGACGGCGACCATGTGCTGGTGTCGCGCCTTCGCGACGGACGCGAGGTCACCTTTGCCGAACGCCTTATCGTTTCCAACCTTCAGCATTGCATCGATGACCTTGAAAAACAGGGAGTAGAGCTCATCGTGTTCTTTTGCACCGGCGAATTCCCCTATCAGTTCCGCCACAATGTTCCCATAATCTACCCCAGCGACATCATGCTCAGAGTCATGCCTGCCCTCTGTGGCACCGACCCTATAATAGTCGTTACTCCTTCCAAGCTCCAGCTGGCCCAGCTCAAAATCAAGTGGGAACGCCATGTATCAAGGGCATCCATACTCTATGGCTCACCCTACGGCGCGCCCTCCGAGCTCGACAGAGTCTGCGAGGAGATAAAGGAGCTTCCGGGAAATATAGTCGTCCTAGACTGTATCGGCTATACCCATGCGGTAAAGAAAAACATCGCCCGCAAGACCGGGAAGACTGTTATCCTTGCCCGAACTCTGCTGGCACGTGTCATTGACGAGTTGGCCGACAGGTGATAACTGCACAAAAGCATTAGGTACCGTTTGTGCATCATGCCAAATATAATATTTAACTGTTAATGGGTTGACAGAATGTGCTATAATTAGTTTTGTTGAGCAATTTTACTGTTAATCAAGGAGTTCTTTATGAAAATACTTATTTTGGCAATTATCTTTATATCATTGTGTATGACTGCCTGCAGCCAGCCTCCCGTTGGCGAAGAGTTTTCTCCCAGAAAGAAGAAGATGGTCAAGTTCAGCCGCATCATCCTTCTGTGTGTTGCCGTTGCTGCCGTCATCCTGATGGGATACAACTCCATTTACGGCGAACGTCCCGAAGATTTTGAGATCGACACCAAGCCCTACGCCGTCATCCTCAAGACCGATGGCCACCGCATGCTGAGCTATAAGGATCCTCTCGAGTCGCGCACCCTGTTCGGCGAAGAGGCCGAGATGGTCATGAAATCGGCTTTCGGTGATGTCACCAAGGGACGCTTCATTTCGTGGAACGACAGCGCCAGCTGGATGGGCAAATATTCGGTCAAGGTCTATTACACCGAAGAGGATTATGAGCGTTACCTCAACAATCTGATGCCCCTCGAGATCAGAAGAAACAGCTTTGAGAACGGCAAGATGTACTTCTTCAATATTCTTGAAAACGGCAAGGTATATGTAAGCGGCGTCGGCACAAAGGCCAAGCCTGTATATCAGACCAAGATCACAGGTGATGCGAAAGAGCTGCTCTTCCCCTAATTTAAATAGATTTGCGGTGAATGAATCACCTCAAATCGAGACGCGTCATTTATTCAATGCGCCGCAGGCACTGCAGTTATTCATTATTATCTCTTATCTAAAAAGAAAAAGCTCCCCTCTCGGGGAGCTTTTCTTTTATACACTTACCTGCAATACTTATATGTCAGTTCGCCGATGATGCTGCAGCTCCTGTTGATCTGCTCGTCATTCGCCAGCGAATAGCTGAGGCGGAAGGATGTGCTGTTCTCTCCGTTCTCGGCAAAGAACTGGTCACCCGAAACGACAACTACCTTATTGTCCATCAGCTCGTCAACAAATGCCGGCATATCGCAGCCGTCGGGCAGCGTTACCCAGATGAACATACCACCCTGAGGCTTTGTGAACTTCACCGAGGGATGGCAATATCTGCCGAGGCATTCATGCATAAGGCGGCCGCGGTGACCGTAAAGCTCACGAAGCGAAGTCAGCTCGTCCTCAAGGCCCTCGTTCAGCAGCTCGCAGCATACGCGCTGAGCCCATGTGGAGCCGTGAAGGTCGGCCGAGCCCTTGAGCAGCGAGAAGCCCTCGCCCATCCTGCCGGGTGCGACAACATAGCCGACACGCATGCCGGGAGCAACGATCTTGGACATACTGGAGGTAAGAGCGACCATGCCGTGGGTGTCGAAGCACTTGACGAAGGGGATAAACTCGCCCTCGAAGCGCAGCTCATAATAGGGATTATCCTCAAGAACGGGGATGTCATACTTGTATGCCAGCTCGCAGATAGCCTTTCTCTTGTGCTCGGAAAGGCATATGCCGGTTGGGTTCTGAAAATCGGAAATGATATAGAGCATTTTGGGCTTGGGCTCCATCTGCATCTTCTCTTCAAGGTCCTGAAGGTCGATGCCGTCATCCTCCATCTTTACGCCTACAAGCTTGGCGCTCATGCTTCTGAGAGTGTCGAGAGCCGCCATAAAGGTGGGGCTTTCGCAGAGGATGGTGTCGCCGTCGTTGCAGAAGAGCTGAGCCGCCAGCGAGATGGCCTGCTGGCCGCCGCCTGTGATGGTGATAACATCATCGTCATTAACCGTTTTGAACCTGCGGTTCAGGAAGGTCTTTACCGCCGCCTTAAGATCGGCGCGGCCGCCGGGTGTGGAATAACTGAGCATGGAATAGGGGTCGTCCTTCAGCAGGCGTTCGGAAATAGCTCGGATGCGTTCGATGGGGAAGCCTTCGTCGGGCGGGTTGCCGATCGAGAGCTTGATAAGGGTGGGGTCGGAAAGCTTGGCAATGGCCGATTCCTCGCCGCTCACAAACAGAGGCAGGACATTATTTGAAAAGTTCATGGTTTTTCCTCCGTGGTAGTGGTTTTATATTATGTTTTCAGTATAACACAGTTGCTTTTTCGGGGTAAAGCATATTATAATAAAAATAATGAATTACCCATAAAAATCATAACTTTTTAAGGAGTTGCCAAATTATGAGACTTGAACGCATCAACTGGACACAGGCTGAAGAATACTTCAAGCATAACGACATGGTCATTATCGGCACAGGCAGCATCGAATGCCACGGCAAGCATGTTGCTCTGGGCACCGACTTTCTTGTTCCCTCGAAGATCATCGAGCTGATGGAGCCCAACTGCGATGTTCTGATCGCACCCACCGTCCCCTACGGCTCCTGCGAATATCTCTCCGACTTCCCCGGCACAGTCAACCTGGGCACCGAAGTCCTCCATGCTGTTATCACCAAGATCACCGAGAGCCTTTACAAGCACGGCGCACGCAAGTTCCTCTTCATGAACGGCCACGGCGGCAACAATGCTGCCCTCGAGCAGGTGTGCATGGATCTCGACAGAAAGGGCGCCATGGGCTGCATCCTCAACTGGTGGACCCTTGCATGGGTACTTGACCCCTCGTGGAAGGGCGGCCACGGCGGCGGCGAAGAGACAGCTGCCATGATGGCTATCGGTGACGACCTTGTCGACACATCCCTTATGTGCGACAACAACCTGCAGCATCTGACCGAGAACCTGACCACATCGGGCTTCGGATCCATCAACTTCAAGGGCTTTGACATTCTCACACGCCGCAGCGTCCGCAAGATGAGCGACAACGGGTGGATAGGCATCGACCATCCCACCACCGCCACCAAGGAGTGGGGCGAGAAGATGCTGGCCGGTTGCGCCCAGTATGCTCTTGATTTCATCGAGGAATATAAGAAGGTAAAGCTGTAAGATATTTTCTTTCCCGCATCCTAGGCTCCTTTTGAAAGGAGTACCAAAGGCACTAGCTTCGCGTCGCTGTCAAGACTGAGGTTTGGCAAAATGGCTCCCTTGTGCAAAGGGAGCTGTCTGCGAAGCAGACTGAGGGATTGTGACGGCAGCCTGCTGTCAACCCCTCCGGGTAACTGCATTACCCACCTCCCCTAAGTGCCCTTTAGGGTATACACAGGGGAGGCATGGCCAAACACCCGTCATGCCTACGGCATGCCACCCTCTTTCAAAAGAGGGCAAAACTCTTCCCAATAACGCAGCAAACCCCCGGCTCATGACCGAGCCGGGGGTTTTTATGTAGTTATAGATCGGCACTAACCGCTCTGCCAAGGCCGAAAAGAGCGAAAACCCATGGGTTATTTTCGCAAAACATAAGAACTGATGACAGGCTTTCACCGCTAAGTCCCAGAAAGTGAACTGCCGCCATCAGGATATATAACACCATTGCGGAATCAAATATGTATTTATAGCCTGTTCCCTTGAAAACAGTTACTTTAAGCAGCTTCCCGATAACGACAAATGCAGAAAACCACAACACTGTTTTTGCAAGGGAATATAGTAACATGGGCCATAATTTGAAATGCACAGAGGCATACTCATACAAAAAGAACCTACATATGAGCATATATATGCCTGCTGTAAGTGCTGCGCAGCCATATACGATTACTGCTTTTTTGTTTTTTACGAGCCTATCCATTTACCTCATCCTAAACACAACCGAAACCAAAATAATTGCACATTTACATTTCAATTATATGCGCATCAATTTACCATGTCAATTCAACATCTAAGTGTGTTTATTAAACAAGTGTAAGTTCTAACAACAGATTAAAAAACTCCCGAGTTTTTCTCATTTTATAAGCTCCAGCAGTTCGGATGCGCTCATTTCGTTGGGGATATCCCAACGGCAGAGGGCATAAAGGCTCTGCGGCTGCCACCGCACAAGAATATTCTCGCGGTCGGTGGTGGTCGACACCGTCAGCTTTATCCCGAGGCTGTGGAAAAGCTTCTCCGCCTCGGCCGTATACTGCCCCTTAGGATAGGCGAGTGCGCTGAAATCAAAATCATAAGCATTCTCATAGGCCGCATAGTCGCGCGAAAGGGCGGCTATGTAGTCGGATATACTCTCACCTGCAAGAGGGGTGGCCGTCTGGCGGGCTCTCGCCCCTTCATAAAGGGCCGACTGGTGCATATCAAAGGTGTGGCTCTCGATCTCGATGACCCCCGAGCGCTCCATCTCCTGCGCCTGAGCGTAGGTGAAATGAGGGGTGATGGGATGGGCGGTGTTCTTATAGGTATCCTTGCCTATCGACGAGCCGATGGTGAAGATGGTAGCCTTGAGCCCCAGCTCCTTAAGGATGGGATAGGCGATCTCATAGTTGCTGAGGTAGCCGTCGTCGAAGGTGATATAAATAGGTTTGTCGGGCAGATCGCCGCCGTGCCAGACATAATCTATCATCTGACGGGTCGTAACGGCGGTGTAGCCGGCATTTTTAATGGCCTCCATGTGGGCGCGGAAGGTGGCGGGTGTGACCTCGGCACGATTTCCGGCATTCTCACTTATGTGATGATAAAGCAGGATGGGCACGCGGCAGGTGTAGCTGCCCTCGGAAGGCAGAATGACCTTATCCATGGCCTTGAGCTGCTTATCGGCGGTACGCCTTGTCAGAAGATATCCAAAGCCTTCGGGATAACCCTCTTTAGCCCCCGACATGACAAGGGTCATCATATCGCAGAGGCTGTGGCGGGCAACATCTTTGGACGCGAAATAGCGTGCATCGCCCGAAAGGCTGCTATGAGAAAAATCCCATACATCGGCGATAGAGGCGAGAGACTTTTTATAGCTTTTCAGATCTTTTTCATCAAGAGTATTATAACGTGAGCTGTGCAGAGGTGTTATGACAAGGGTAAGATCGACTTCGTTGTCGTCACACAGTTCTTTGAGCTGCTTGATATCCTCAAGGGAGTCATCAGCCTCGGTGAGCCTGACCGTCCTGCCGTCTGAAACAAAGCCGCTTCCATGCTGCCGCATATAAACATCAAGCCCGCCTATCTTCTCAAGAGGATCGGCTTTGACCGGCACGGCCGTGTCATAGGATGCGGCCTCGCTCAGATCAAGGCAGTAGATTAGCCTCTTTATGCCGCCTTTTATGACGGCGTACTCGGCAGCTTTAATGCCCTGAAGAGGGGTTGCGTAACCTCGGGCATCAAAGGTCATCCCGAATGCAGACTCGAGGGTATTTTCGTCGAAATCCGATGCCGTAAGGCATCCTGTCACCAGTCCTTCGGGGCGAAAATCGGTATTTATATAAGGAGTAATGCTGAGGGCGATGGCCAGCGCAAGGGCAGCGGCCGGAGTTCGCAGCATTATACCTTTCATTCTTCTCATATTTTTTCCTCCGGGAAAATGC
>JAFOHJ010000289.1 GCA_017421885.1 Clostridia bacterium | reverse complement strand
GGCCTACCGCATCCTCAACAACTACCTCTGGGGCATAAACCTCACCGACAGCGCCCTCAGAGATCTTATCGAGCCTCTGCGCGGCGATGACGAGCCGGTGGTTGTCGTGCTGTTCGGCGACCATAACCCCTGGCTGGGCGACAACTCCTATGTCTATGACGAGATCGGCATTTCTCTCGACCGCGGCACCGAGGAGGGCTTCTATAACTACTACAGCACCCCCTATATCGTATGGGCCAACGATGCCGCAAAGGCGGTCACCGGCGGCAGCTTCGAGGGTGAGGGCGGCGACTTTTCGCCCTGCTTCCTGATGAACCGCGTTTTTGAAGAGCTGGGCTGGGAGGGCAGCGCCTATATGAAGGCGGCAAACGAGCTTAAATCTGCCTTTGACGTTGTAAACCGAAGCGGCATCTACCGTCATGCCGATACCGGCGAGCTGACAACATATCTCGAAGGCGAGGCCAAGGAGGCCTACAGCCGCTTTGAAAAGCTCGAGTATTATATGAAGAAGGACTACTGATGAAAAAGCCACCCTCTGGGTGGCTTTTTCAGTGAATAGTGATTAATGAATAGTGAATAATGAATAGGTGCCGGTGTCTTAGCCCTCGCACCAAAGGCTTCCCCCCGTGTGGGGAAGCTGTCACCGAAGGTGACTGATGAGGGGTCGCGAAGCGCTTTACAACAAGTTCGCCGCAGGTCACCTCATCCACCGTCTAACGACGGTCCCCCTTCCCCATCACGGGGAAGGCTTTCGGGCGAGCAATGCTCGCCCCTACACCTGACTGACGGGAAAACACCCTGTAGGGGCGTGCATTGCACGCCCGACCGGGCCCACCGCAGTATCCCTCCGCCCCTTCGGGGCACCTCCCTTTAGGCAAGGGAGGCATACCCCCTTGTATTTCATATTCATGCACGAATATACACAAATAGTGAATATCCGCTGTTTTTATGCATAAAAGCGATTTCTCCCGTGAATAGCCACAGAATTGCCTATGGTGAATAAAAACATCCCGGCATTTTTGTGGAATATCACGAATAAATTAGTCTTGAATATTTATTCTGACGGTCGTATAATTATCCCATCGAATAAAACATTCTCAAAATACAAACCGAGAAAGGAAAGTAAAATTATGAAGAACATGAAAAAGCTCATGGCCATGCTTATGGCTCTTATGATGATCTTCGCTCTGGCTGCTTGCGGCGGAGATAAGGAAGAAGAGAAGAAAACACTGGTCGTCGGCACATCGGCTGACTATGCTCCCTTTGAGTTCCACAAGATGGTCGACGGCAAGGACACCATCATGGGCGCTGATATCGAAATGGCTAAGATGATCGCCGAAGACCTCGGCCTCGAGCTCGAGATCAAGGACATCTCCTTCGACGTTCTGCTCAACGAGCTGCAGGGCGGCACCATCGACATCGTCATCGCCGCTATGAACCCCGATGAAGACCGTATCAAGCAGGCAACACCCTCCGATGCTTACTACAGCGAAGTCGATCAGATCGTAGTTATCAACTCCGACGCATCCGATAAGTTCAAGGCTGCCGAAGACTTTGAAGGCGCAAAGATCGCCGTTCAGGCCGGCACCATCTTCGTAGAAATGGCCGAAGAGCTCTTCCCCGGCTGTGAAACACTGATTCTCCAGGCTGTTCCCGATATGTTCAACAACCTGCTGAACGGCAAGTGCGACGCTATCTACTGCGACGGCAACGTTGGCGACGGCTACATCGCATCCAACGGCAGCCTGGCAGAGGTAGAGGGCATCGAGTTCCCCATGGTCGACGGTATGTCGGTTTGGGTACAGAAGGACGACCCCAACGGTTATCTCGAGCAGATCAACAAGACCATCGCCGAGATCACAGAGGGCGGCATGTATGAGCAGTGGCTGACAGATGCCGAAGCTCAGGCTGAATAATCAGTAAAGAATAATTTAGGTGACCGATGCCGGGAGCTGCTCCCGGCATCGGTTTTGACTGGTGTAAAGGAGAAATCATTATGAATCTTTGGCAGAGGATGACTGACTTCAGCTTCCTCCCTGAATATGCGCCGTATTTCACAAACGGCATTATCTGCACGCTGCTCATCTCGGTAGTCAGCGTTATGGTGGCGGTCATCCCCGCCCTGCTGCTGGCCCTCATGCGCCTTTCCAAGAACAAGGTCCTCAAGGCTGTTTCGGGCGCATATATCCAGCTCTTCCGCTCCACCCCCCTGCTGGTCCAGCTGTTCATCGTATACTTCGGACCCTTCAATGTAATCACACTCCCCTCCTATAAGATGTTCGGCTTTATCGACACCTCCATCTTCATCCCCGGTGTCGTTGCCCTGGCCCTCAACAGTTCGGCCTATGTTGCCGAGAGCATCCGCGCCGGCATCCTCGCCGTCGATAAGGGTCAGACCGAGGCCGCACGCTCGCTGGGCATGACACAGGCTCAGACCATGCGCTACATCGTCCTGCCCCAGGCCATCAAGAACATCATCCCCACCCTCGCAAACGAGCTGGTAACCATGGTCAAGGAGACCTCGGTAATCGGTTATCTGGGTGTTCAGGACCTTATGTGGGGCACAAAGACCACCGTCGGCGCCACATATATCCCCCTGTCCCCCTATATTCTGGCAGCTGCCATTTATTTCGCCATCAACTTCCCCGCAGGCAAGGCGGTAGAAGCACTTGAAAGGAGGATGCGCCGTGGAGACAAATAAGCTCATTCAGGTAAAAGACGTATACAAGCGCTTTGAGGACGGCAATATGACGGTTGCCCTCGACCATTGCGATCTCGAGATCTCCAAGGGCGAGGTCGTCGTTATCGTAGGCCCTTCGGGCAGCGGCAAGTCCACCATGCTGCGCACCCTCAATATGCTGGAGATCCCCACCTCGGGCGAGATCATCTTTGACGGCGTCGATCTGGCCGACAAGTCGGTCGACATCAATGTCCACCGTCAGAAGATGGGCATGGTATTCCAGCACTTCAACCTCTTCCCCCACAAGACCATCATCGAGAACCTGACTCTGGCTCCCATCAAGGTCAAGGGCGAGGATCAGAAGAGCGCCGAAGAGCGCGCCATGCGTCTGCTGGGCATCGTAGGCCTCCGCGACCGTGCCAACGACTATCCCTCTCAGCTGTCGGGCGGACAGAAGCAGCGTATCGCCATCGCCCGTGCCCTGTGCATGCAGCCTGAGGTAATGCTGTTTGACGAGCCCACATCGGCCCTCGACCCCGAAATGGTCGGTGAGGTTCTGGAAGTTATGCGCGACCTTGCCAAGCATGGCATGACCATGGTAGTCGTAACCCACGAGATGGGCTTTGCCCGCGAGGTAGGCACACGTGTCATCTTCATGGATCAGGGCAGGATCCTGGTCGACACCGACCCCGAGACCTTCTTCACAAAGCCCGAAAACCCCCGCCTCAAAGACTTCCTTTCGAAAGTACTGTAATAAAAAAGCCACCCAACCGGGTGGCTTTTTTTAGGTAATAGGTGACGCATCCAAGGCTCCTTTTGAAAGGAGT
>JAFOHJ010000036.1 GCA_017421885.1 Clostridia bacterium | reverse complement strand
GCCTGCCGACATCCACTATACTGTTACATATTTCCCTGGCGCATCGGCTTTTGATCCCGGCCCTTCCGACAGAGAGCTGAGCTTCCGCGAGTTCTGCGAGCACAGCGGCTGGAAGCTGGCGGCATCCAGCGCCCAGATGCAGATATATTATAACGAGTCGCCCCATCCCGTGCCCATCGAGACCGACCCCGAACTGGAGCTTGAAACAATACACAGGGCAGCAAAAAAGGGCTATCTGCCCATGTTCTATCTTTTTGGCGGCCTTGCCATGATCCAGCTGGTCATGTTCTTCGTACGCCTGAGCTCCGACTTTATCGGTGTGCTGTCGAGGCCCTCAAACCTCGTGACCCTCCTGTCGTGGCTCACCATGATCGACCTTATATCGGGCGAAGCTATAGGCTATCTGTCATGGCATAAAAAGGCCCGTGCCGCAGCCGAGGAGGGTAGCGAGCTCCCGCCCACAAAAGGCCGCACGGCATATCAGTATGTCCTTCTTGCCATTCAGTCGGCGGCCCTCATCACCATGCTCATATCCCTCGGCAAACCCGGCTTTGCCATCGCAGGCGTCGTTACGGTGATATTCTGCATTGCGCTGGCCGCGCTTATGATCAAGTTATCCAACAAGCTCAAAAAGCTCAATTTTTCGGCCAAAGCCAACAGCCTTATCACCTTTGGCATTACGATAGCCATGACGCTTGTGCTGACCGCCGTGATATGCTTCGCCGTCTTTGCCAGCATCCCGAGCATCGCACCGGGATATGATGTCGACTATACCTATGAATATCAGGGTGTCACCTTCGGCGTGCACAGCGACCCCATCCCCATGCGTATCGAGGATATTATGGACACCACACATGATAAGTGGTCGACCCAGGCCTACGGAGGCTCTACCTTCCTGATGAGCGAATATGAATATTCGCAGAGAGCCCTTATGGACGGGCAGGATCACCCTTCCCTTTCCTACACCGTTGTTGATATAAAGCTTGGCATGCTCTATAATAACTGTAAGAACGCGATGCTCGGCAAGCGCAGCGACTGGGGCGGATATGAATACCGCACCTGCGACCCCTCGCTCTGGGGCGCAAAGGAGGCCTATCGTCTGTGGAGCATGGACGAGAAAAGAGACACATGGCTGCTGTGCTATGACTCGGCCATCGTCGAGTTCAGCCCCCACTGGGAGATCACAGCGGAGCAGATGGCTGCTGCAGGCGGCATCATGAGCTCGCTTGGCAGGTAGAAGGAGGATAATTATGAAAATACTTAACCTTGGATCACTCAACATAGATTTCGTTTATCAGATGGATGATTTTGTCCGCCCGGGCGAGACCAAGCTCTCGGAAGAGCTGAACCTTTTCTGCGGCGGCAAGGGCCTTAACCAGTCGATCGCCGCCTCCCGTGCCGGATGCGAGGTCTTTCACGGCGGACTTGTGGGGGTCGACGGCGGAATGCTGATCGAGAAGCTTCAGGAAAACAAAGTTAACACCGACCTTATCATCCCCTCACCCGGAAGGTGCGGCAACGCCATCATTCAGGTCAATTCCAAGGGCGAGAACTGCATCATCCTCTATGGCGGCACCAACCGTATGCTTGACAAGAGCGATGTTGACAGGATATTCGACGGTTTCGGCAGCGAGGGCGCCGTTCTGCTGCAGAACGAGGTCAACCTGCTGCCCTACATAATCGAGCAGGCCCACACACGAGGCCTGCCCATCTTCCTCAATGCGGCGCCCATGGACGAACGGGTGCTGGAATGTCCCCTCGATAAGCTCGACTGGATTATGATAAACGAGGTTGAAGGCCGTCAGATCGCGGGCTGCGAAAACGACAGCGACATCATCCCCATTCTCAGGGATCGCTATCCCGGTCTCAATATCCTGCTTACTCTGGGCAGCCGTGGCGCGGCCTGCCTTTACAAGGGCGAGAGGCACTCGATCGAGGCCTGCCGCGTGCCGGTTACAGACACCACCGCCGCGGGCGACACCTTTAACGGATATTTCATGGCCTGTCTTCTGGAGGGCAGGCACATTGCCGAGTGCCTGCAGATGGCGACTGTGGCGGCCTCTATCTGTGTAGGCCGCGAAGGTGCGGCCGATTCGGTGCCTCTGCGCAGCGAAGTCGAGGCCCTTATCGCCTCCGGCGAGATCGATATTCCCAATCCGGTAATGACGCTGTAAGATAATAAAAATCCACCCTCGCGGGTGGATTTTTTATTATTTTGTAAATGCAACTATATATCCATCAAACTCTGCGAGAAAATTATTGATAATCATTTTTAATTGTTCTTCTGCTTGCTTATAAATCCCCTTTTCTTCTGCAAGCTTTAATTCCTTATCTTTAATATCAGAGAAATATTTTAAAATGTCATCCGATCCGATAGGATTAAATATATTATTTTTATCAGAACACTTCATATTATCAAGCAAAATATAGTTATCCAAAACTCTTGCCTCTGGTAACTGTACCATTATCAGTTTTCTTTCTTGATCGATATACGAATCTATTTCTTCAACATCATATCCAACTTTTATAATTCCAGAATAAATAATATCCAGGGAATGTGTTGTTCCCAATATATCTATTCCTAAAAGCTGTCTAGTATTTTCTATTTTTGTTTCATTCGTATACTCAAATGAGATTGTTGCAAGCTCTCCTATTTGATTGATTTTGTTTTCAATATGTACCTCTGTTATCTCAGTATGTTCAGTTTCTTGCAATGCTGCTCTCAACTTAGCTTCTAATTCTTCAATTTTTGCACTTGCTACGAAAAGAAGGACGACAAAAAACAGCGTTATAAGAAATATAGGTTTTATGGCAACAACAAAATTATGGTATAAATCTTTAGTTACTTTTTTAAACTTTTGTAGTTTTTCTCTTAATTCATTCTTCATAAT
>JAFOHJ010000288.1 GCA_017421885.1 Clostridia bacterium | reverse complement strand
GGATGCTGTACTCCACCAGTAATCATGATTACCCTTTAAGATGATCTTACGTCCGGGAATCCGGTCGATCCAGGCAAAATCAGGTTGGGCTCCTTCCAGATCCAGCGCCCAGGACAGATCGCCCTTTACAGTAGTTTGGCTATGGCATATTGTATTTTAGTCATTGTTTTGGTATTGTTTTTCAGGCTTGGTTTTGCACCTATATGGCCACATTTGATTATAAGCAGCATTTGTCCTCTGAAATGTCCGGAATGTGGAGAGAGAATTAATCTTTATAGGCGATTGTCCGGTAAAGAATATTATTGTGCGAAATGTGGAAATACAAGGTTATAAATGAAACAAAGCTCCCGTTTATTCGGGAGCTTTGTGGTGTGTATATCAGTCGGTGGTCTTCTGATACTCCAGCGTATAACCGTTGGGATCGGAGAAGAAGAAGGAGTAGACCGGGAAGCGGGGATGATGCTGAGGCTCTCCCTTGAGACCGATGACCGGCAGAGCCTTGAGCTCTTCATATCTCCTGTCTACATCTTCGATGGAGGGCAGATTGAAGGAAATGCACTGGCCTGTGGCAAGAGGGCGGTCGGGTCCATAATAGACGAAGGCAAGATAGCCATAGCCGCAGTCGAACCACACTGTGCTGCCCAGATCTATGTAAATGGGCAGGCCGAGAACACCGTTAAAATAGGCGATGGTCTCCTTGATGTCCTTGCAGGGGAAGAAAATAACGAGAGATTCGGGCTTCATAGCATTATTCTCCTTTCAGAATATCGTAAAGTTCGGGTATGGTTTCGGCGATCACATCGGCGCCGGCCTCGGTGAGCTCCTCGCGGCTGCCATAGCCGAAGAGAACACCCACGGTAGGCAGGCCGTTTGTCTTGCCGCCCTCGATATCATGATGGCGGTCGCCAACCATTACGGCCTCGCTTTTATCGGTGATGCCGCAGGTCTCGACGGCATAGGTGACTACATCGGTCTTGAGCGAGCGTTTTCCGTCCATCGTAGCGCCGCAGACATGATCAAAATATTTCATGAGGTCAAAATGCTCGAGGATCTGGCGGGCATAGATCTCGGGTTTGGATGTGCATAGCGAGATGACCTTGCCCTTTGATTTGAGTTTTTCAAGCATTTCGGGAACACCGTCGAAAACGGCGTTTTCGAATATGCCCTTTTGGGAGAAGTACACTCTGTAGTGTCCGACAGCCTCAAAGGCCTTTTCTTCGTCGAAGCCATACCAGTTGTGCATGGCGATATGCAGGGGCGGGCCGATAAAGCGGGTCAGGTTATCGGGATCTTCGATGATGCCGTACTGAGCGAGGGCATAGGCCACCGATTTTGTGATACCTTCCTTGGGATCGGTCAGCGTGCCGTCAAGATCGAAGAGGATATATTTGGGATCCATAAAAAGGTGCTCCTTTCACGGGGTAATAATATCTTTTTATCAGTATAACATGAAAGCAGCTCTGTAAAAAGCCCCCAAAAAGTGATATTATCTAATCAGAAAGGCGGTAAGCTATAATGAGGATACTTGGAATTGACCCCGGTTACGGCATCGTTGGTTATGGTGTCGTCGAGCATGATAGGGGTAAGAACATATATATAAGCCATGGTGCGATAACAACTCCGGCGGGAATGCCCTTTCATCTGCGCCTTGCCGAGATATATCACGATATGGGAGTGCTTATTGAAAAATTCAAGCCCGATGCCATAGCGGTAGAGGAACTTTTTTTCAATACGAATGTCAAAACAGCAATACAGGTCGGCCATGCACGCGGAGTAATACTGCTGGCCATAGCCGAACATAACATACCCATTGCCGAATACACTCCGCTGCAGGTAAAGCAGGCGGTAGTAGGATATGGCAGAGCCGAAAAAAAGCAGGTAATGGAGATGACGAGGGTCATTCTGGGCCTTAAATCCGTGCCTCGTCCCGACGATGCCGCCGATGCACTGGCCATTGCCATCTGCCACGGACATACTTCAAACTCGGCGTTGTCGAAATAATTGTAAATAAAGGGTAAAATGGAGCAAAACAGTTCATGTTTACATAACAAGGGTTATTGTTTCGGACGGCTCCATATGATATAATTTAATATGGTGGAATATGCTCAGATGTGCTGAGCCTTCTGCCTTATACAAATTTGGATAAAAGATCATCGTTTGGAGGAAAAAGCGATGTTTTACTATATAAAGGGCAAGGTAGCCGTAAGCGAACCCGGCCTTGCAGTCATTGATGCCGGCGGAGTCGGTTATGGCATTATGACCTCGCTCACATCTTCGGCTCAAGCCGAGGTAGGAAAAGAGGCAACTTTTTACACATATCTTCACGTCAGAGAGGATATATTTGACCTGTATGGCTTTATCACAAGGGAAGAGCTCGACTGCTTCAAGATGTTGATAAACATCTCAGGTGTCGGCCCTAAGGCTGCGCTGGCCATTCTGGGCGTTACAACACCCTCTAAGCTGGCTTTGGCTGTTATCAGCGACGATCAGAAGGCTCTCTCGGCAGCACCCGGTGTCGGCAAAAAGCTGGCTCAGAGGATCATTCTTGAGCTCAAGGATAAGATGAGCAAGGGACAGCTTGAAAGCGCAGCAGCCGGTGTTACAATGGCCGACATGGCGGCTGTTCAGAGCGGTTCGGCAGCCGATGATGCTATTCTCGCCCTTGTAAGCCTTGGATATTCCCGTGCCGAAGCTATGGCGGCAATCAAGGGCCTCGATCTTTCGGCAATGTCGGTCGACGAGATCGTCAGAGCTGCTCTCAAGAAACTGTTTTAGGAGTGATAAAGCAGTATGGCAATCGAATTTAATAATGACGCTCAGCAGGACGAGCGCATAGTCACCAGCACATTCACCAGCGAGGATGATGCCGAGGTAACGCTCAGGCCCAAATCGATGGATGAATATATTGGCCAGGAAAAGGCAAAAGAAAACCTGTCGATTTTTATCAGCGCCGCAAAACAGCGCGGCGATCAGCTGGACCATGTCCTGCTTTATGGTCCTCCCGGCCTCGGTAAGACCACTCTGGCAGGCATTATTGCCTCCGAGATGGGTGTAAATATCAGGATCACTTCGGGTCCTGCAATCGAGAAGGCAGGCGATCTTGCCGCCCTTCTCACAAATCTGAATAAGAATGACGTTCTGTTCATAGACGAGATCCATCGCCTGAACCGCAGCGTAGAAGAGATCCTTTACCCCGCTATGGAGGACTTTGCTCTCGATATAATCATCGGCAAGGGTCCTGCAGCACGCTCGGTAAGGCTTGATCTGCCAAGATTTACCCTTGTAGGTGCTACTACAAGGGCGGGACAGATCTCCAGCCCTCTGCGCGACCGCTTCGGCGTTATCTCCCGTCTTGAGCTTTATAACAAGCATGAGCTGGCTAAAATCGTTTCGCGTTCGGCAAATATCCTCGGGATCGAGATAGAGGACGAAGGCGCCCTTGAGATCGCCATGAGGTCGCGCGGAACGCCCCGAATCGCCAACCGCCTTATCAAGCGTGTGCGCGATTTTGCTCAGATCAAGGGCGATGGCATTATAACCAAGGAGGTTGCCCAGCGCGCCCTTTCTGCTCTGGATATCGACCCTCTCGGCCTTGATATGATCGACAGACGCATGCTTGAAAGCATTATTTATAACTTCGCGGGAGGCCCCGTAGGCCTGGATACTCTTGCCGCGACTATCGGCGAGGAGTCGGTCACCCTCGAAGATGTATACGAACCCTACCTTATGCAGCTGGGCTTCCTCAGCCGCACGCCTCGAGGCAGATGTGCGACTGTAAAGGCATACCAGCATCTGGGCATACCCTTTACGGGTCAGCTCGAACTTTGATTGGAGGAGATCACCATGGGAAAATATTTTGGTACTGACGGCGTCAGAGGAGTTGCAAATGTTGAGCTGACTCCCAAGATGGCCTATGATATAGGCGCTGCCCTGGCTTATAGTCTTACAAAGCGCTGGGACAGAAAGCCCCGCGTCTGCATCGGCAAGGATACACGAGTTTCGGGCGATATGCTCGAGTGCGCTCTGGCTGCCGGCTTCACAGCTTGCGGTGGCGATGTTTATATGCTGGGAGTTATGCCCACACCTTCGGTAGCGTATCTCACACGCATGGAGGAGATGGATGCCGGTGTTGTTATTTCGGCATCGCACAACCCCTACGAGCATAACGGCATTAAGATCTTCGGCGGCAGCGGATATAAGCTGGACGATGATCAGGAGGCAGAAATCGAGTCGCTTATGGATGAGCTGCCTCAGGAAGCTCTTAAGAGCGGCGCCAAGCTGGGCAGAGTCATCGACCTCAAGGCCGAGGGCAACGACCGCTACAGCAAGTATATTCTCTCTTGTGCCGACGGAAAGGCCGAGGGACTCAAGGTGCTTATCGACTGCGCAAACGGCGCATCGTCCTACACAGCAAAGATGATCTTCCCCCATCTGGGAGCCAAGTGCAGCTTTATGGCATGCTCGCCCGATGGAGTGAATATCAATAATAAATGCGGCTCGACACACATGGAGATGCTGTGTGAGCGCGTGAAGAACGAAGGCTTTGACCTCGGTGTTGCCTTTGACGGCGATGCCGACCGCTGCCTTCTCTGCGATGAAAACGGAAAACTGATCGACGGCGACGATATTATCGCTCTGCTCGCTGCCAATATGCAGGAAAAGGGACAGCTTCAGCGCGGCGTTGTTGCTACCATCATGTCCAATATGGGCCTTTCGGCTTTCCTTAAGAAATATGATGTCGATGTTACCGCCGTAAAGGTAGGCGACCGTCATGTTCTCGAGGAGATGCGCCGCACAGGCTGCAATATCGGCGGCGAGCAGTCGGGCCATGTTATCCTGTCCGACTATGCCACCACAGGCGACGGACAGCTGACAGCACTTAAGTTCATGCTCATGCTCAGCGAGAGCGGCCTTAAGGCTTCGCAGCTTGCGAATGAGATCTTCCACTATCCTCAGATCATGGTCAATGTCGAAGTTCCCAATGCCTTTAAAAAGCAGATCGCAGGCCTGCCCGAGATCGATGCACTGGCTCAGGAGATCACCGATGCCTTTGAGGGTGACGGACGCATCAATATCCGTCCTTCGGGCACCGAGGCTCTTGTCAGAGTAATGGTAGAGGGCAAGAATCAGAAGAAGGTCGAAGAAATGTCGGCCTATGCTGTTGAAACGGTTAAAAATGTTGTTAAAAAACTGATGGCCGAGGCTTCTGATTATTGATTTTTCAGAAACAGCTCTTTCCTTCCGCCGCATAACAGGCGGAAGGAAAGACTGTAAAGAAAAGGGGATGACAGATAAAGGAAAATGTGATATTATTAAGCGCCGGAACTGCTTATGGCAGTTGACGAGGGGGAGGAATATCGAAGTCTTCGGCGGATACCTCCTGCCGCGCCGCCGCGGCACAAGCCTTCTTACAAAACCTCCGAGCGATCGGACCGACAAAAGGAAGATGGGCGGAAAACTTTTATTTATTTTTGATTTTTCAAGGAGATAACATATATATGTGCGGAATAGTAGGATTTACGGGTGCCCGTGCGGCAGTTCCCGTTCTCATTGAGGGCCTTACCACCCTCGAATACAGAGGTTATGACTCGGCAGGCGTTACCCTGCAGACCAAGGACGGCATCAGAACCGTCAAGACCAAGGGCCGCATCAAGGTCCTGGAAGACAAGATTAACGAGCTGGGCAGCTTTGATGCAACATGCGGCATCGGCCACACAAGATGGGCCACACACGGTGCGCCTTCCGATCGCAATTCTCATCCTCATGAGAACATGGAAGGCACGATCGCGCTGGTACATAACGGCATCATCGAGAACTATCTCGAGCTCAAGACAGCTCTTGTTGCAGAGGGCGTAGAGTTCAAGAGCGACACCGACTCGGAGGTAGTTGCACATCTGTTCTCGAAGTTCTATAAGGGCAACGGCCTTGAGGCTATGATGGAGACCTGCAAGCACCTGCGCGGCAGCTATGCCATCGCGGTCACCTGCAGCGACAATAAGGACGAGATGATCTGCACAAGGCAGGATAATCCCCTCATTGTTGGCCTCGGCAAGGGCGAGAATATGATCGCCTCCGATATCCCCGCTATCATGAGCATCACCAAGGATTTTATCGTTGTCGGCGACAACGAGATCGTCAGAGTCAAGCCTGACAGCGTCGAGGTATTCGACAGCGAAGGTAATGCCATTGAGAAGGAAGTCCAGACAGTTAACTGGGACATCCAGGGCGCACAGAAGGAAGGATACGACCACTTCATGATCAAGGAGATCATGGAGCAGCCTAAGGCAGCCGCGGCTACGGCCACGGCGTTGGCATGAGCCAGTGGGGCGCCATCGAAATGAGCAAGATGGGTTACGATTACATCGAGATTTTGGCGCATTATTACCCCGGCACCCCCGTAAAATAAATCCACAAAGCCCTGCGGAACCGTTCCGCAGGGCTTTTCTGCGTCTTTTGGCATTTTGGCGGGCAAAAAGTAAATAATTTATGAAGAGTCTTGACTTTGGGCAGGATAAGTGATAAATTATGGTTAGCACTCATATACAAAGAGTGCTAAACCTCAAAAACGAACAGAAAGAAGGGTCGGATATGCAGTTGGATCGCCGAAAAATGAAGATCCTCTCCGCCATCATCGGGGAATATATCCGAACCGGCGAGCCGGTTGGCTCCAAGCGGGTGGCGCAGATGATGGATACCCAGGTATCCTCCGCAACCTGCCGCAACGAGATGAGCCATCTGTTTGGTCTGGGTCTGCTGGAACAGCCCCACACCTCTGCCGGACGCATCCCTTCCCACCTGGCTTTCCGCATCTACCTGGATGAGCTTTTGGCCCCCCAGATGCTTACCGACGCGGAAAGGACGGCATCGACGCCCTGTTCAACATCCATAACCCCGACCCCGACCGCCTTTTGGCCGATGCGGCAGAGACCCTTGCCCGATACACCGGCTGCGTGGTGGTGTCTTCCACCCGTCCCCCCCGACAGGTGACCGTCCGCAAAATCGAGCTGTTGCCCATCAGCCCCCACGTGGTGATGATCGTGGTGCTGGCTTCCAACGGCGTCATCAAAAACAAGGCGTACCGGCTGGATATGATCTGCTCCAAAGAGATCCTGAGCTTTTTCAACAAGTTCGCCAACGACCGTTTCGTAGGCAGATCCATCGAGGATATCTCGGTGGGCTATCTGAACTCGGTAGCGGTGGCGCTGGGCGAGTATTCGCGCGTGTTTACCCCCTTGCTGGCCGGCGTGTTCGAGATCTGCCATCAGATCCGTGCCGGACAGTTTTACACCCAGGGCAGCACCAATCTGCTGGGACACCCGGACTTCAGAGCCAATGCCTACGAGCTTTTGACCCTGCTGGAAGATCGGGCCGCCTTGCAGGAGGCACTGAAGGGACCGGAAGATCAGGCGCTGTATGTAAAGATCGGCAAGGAAAACCACCTGCCGCAGCTGGAAAACTCGGCGGTGCTGGTCGCCCGATACAACATGGGGCAGGATAACACCGGCGTCATCGGCGTCATCGGCCCGGTTCGAATGGATTATGCAAAAATGATCCCCCATCTGCAGTACTTTGCAGGAACGTTGGGCAGCCTTTTGTCCGACACCATGAAGCTGCAGGAAGAATAAATGAGAAGCAAAAAAGAAAAGAGGGACCCCGATTTGAGCGAGAAAGAGAAAAACGAAATCCCTTCTCCCGAAGAAACTGCACAAGAGGAAGCAGTGGAGGCGGCAGAAGAGAAAGATCCCATGGAGCAAAAGCTGGAGGAGGCACAGCAGACCATCGCTGAGCTGAACGATAAGCTTTTGCGCACCCTGGCCGAGTACGATAACTTCCGCAAACGTTCCGTCAAGGAAAAAGAGGCCATCTACCCCGAGGCAAAAGCCGATGCAGTGGCCAAATTCATCCCCGTGCTGGACAGCATGGAACGGGCAGCCGGTTTCGAGTGCTCTGACCCCGAGTACAAAAAAGGCGTGGATATGATCATCAACTCCTTTCAAGAAGCGCTGGCCGCAGCCGGTGTCGAGGAGATCCCCGCCGAGGCGGGAACCCCCTTTGATCCCAATCTCCACAATGCGGTGATGCATGTGGAAAACGAGGAAATGGACCCCAACACCATTGCGCAGGTCTTTCAGAAAGGCTACCGCATGGGCGATCGGGTCATCCGCTACAGCATGGTGCAGGTAGCAAACTAAGTTCGCATTAAAAATTATTTCAGATATATCGCGGCACAGTCCGCAGCATTAGGAGGAAATTTATTATGGGAAAAATCATCG
>JAFOHJ010000287.1 GCA_017421885.1 Clostridia bacterium | reverse complement strand
CCCAAAGGTGACTCTTAGTGGTGGACGATACAGGACTCGAACCTGTGACCCCCTGCACGTCAAGCAGGTGCTCTAGCCAACTGAGCTAATCGTCCATTTTGCTGGCCTTTCGGTCAACATTGGTTATTATACACACTCACACCACCTTTGTCAACATCTTTTTTCAAAAATTGTTATTCATCTTAAAAGAGGCCCCAAAAGGGCCTCTTTCGTAGTTTTATATACATTAAAGATCAAGCAACTCGAGATCGGTAAGTATCTCCTTCTGGCGTTCGAAGAACAGCAGCTGCTTGTTATGCCTGAAATAGGCATCGCTGCCATATCGGCTGATGAAGCGAGAGGTATGGACATTGGCAGTGAGATCGGTAACGAGGATAAGAAGCTCGTTGCCTTCGCCAAAAGCCTTCTCACAGAAGTCGAATATGTTCTCAAGCCACTTTCCGGCCTGCTTTGCCTTCTTCTTAAGCTCTTTTGTGCGCTTGTCAAAGTCTTCCTTGATAAGCTTGAAGGAGCTTTCGGGTCCCAGATTGGCTTTATTCATGACTACCGCGCGCTGTTCTTCAAGTGCGGCAATGCAGAGGCGCGATGCACGTGCGTCATCATCGGAGATCGAGCCTGCTGTCTTTGCGGCGGCAAGACGTTCATTTTTATATCCCGCCTGTTCCGCAAGAAGGTCGGCGCAGCCTGCTCTGCCGCTCATCAACGCAGTCCTGACCTGTACGAGAGCCTTCATATATTCATCCATCATCTTCTCGGTGATGCCCACATCCTTCATCTCATTGGATACGGCATCGATAAGCATGCTGAGTAGAGCAAGGCGCTCGTCGAACTTGGCACTGATTGCGCGGCCAACAACCGAGTCACGAGCCGTTCCGTTAAGAATACTGTCGATCTGATAATCGGCCTTGTATTTATTGAAGAGATCGTAATATACCGCGAACTCTTTTGCTATCTTGCTGTTCTGGACATACTGGGCCACCAGCTGCTGATCGACCTTGATGCCCTTTCGCTCGTAAAGATGGATCATATCGGAAAGATCGCTCCATCCACGTGCCGTGACAAAGCTCTTGCCGTCAACTGTCGTCTCGATGCGGTAGAAGTCGCCTTTTCTGATCTCGAGATATGTGATGACCGAAGGATGGATGCCCTTTCTAAAGGCATATTCCTTCCATGTCTCAAAATCGGGTTCTACATCGATGCGCTTGAGACGGTCCCATGTGACAACGTCAAACTCGCGGACCGAATTGTTGTATTCGGGAGGGTTGCCGGCCGTTACCACCACCCAGCCTTCGGGCACGCGATGACGGCCGAATACCTTGTACTGTAGGAACTGGAGCATGACGGGAGCAAGTGTCTCGGAAACACAGTTGATCTCGTCGAGAAAGAGGATGCCCTCCTTCATGCCGGTCTCCTCCATCATGTCGTAGACCGATGCAATGATCTCGCTCATAGTGTATTCCGAGACGTCATACTCCTTTCCACCATAGGTCTTGTGGCTGATAAAGGGCAGGCCAATGGCGCTCTGACGGGTGTGATGGGTCATGGAGTAGGAAATGAGGGCAACGCCCTTTTCAGCTGCCACCTGCTCCATAATGGCTGTCTTGCCGATGCCGGGAGGGCCCATCATGAAGATGGGGCGCTGACGTTCTACGGGAATGATATATGTACCGAGGTCGTCCTTTTCAAAGTAGGCTTCCATGGCATTGGTGATCTGAGTTTTTGCTTCTTTGATATTCATTGTCTTATCCTCCTATTATCATATTTCGTCCGACTGGAGCACCAGCTTTATTGCCCAGGGAGGAACATTAGGGTTATTGTATTCATCATCAACATAAACAAAGGCTGTTTCATAGGGCGGTTTTTTGCCGGGGAAGATACCGTGACCATCGGTAAAATAGATAAGGCCCTTAAGATTGCTGAACGAGCCCTCTTTGATCAGGCTGTCCACATATCTGAACACGGGCCTGAAGTCAGTTCCGCCAAAGCCATGAAGCTTCATTTTGGAGATGTATCGATCGAATTCTTCCTGGCAGGTTATTCTGACTGCCTCCTGTATTTTGGCATCGCACTGGATGATAACGATGTTGACCTTTGTGAAGAAGCTCTCGATGGATTTGAGTATATTGTATGTCTTCTGAACAAAGCGCTGGACCAGCTCGCCCGACACCGAACCTGATGTATCGATGGCAACGACAAACTCCCTTATTTTCTTTACCTCTTTATACTCAAGAGGTTCTACAAGCGGCATCTTTTCGTAAAGCCTGAGGCCATAGGTGTAGAAAATATAATCAAACTCGTCATCGTTGACCTTCATCACCTCGCCTCTTACGGCAAACTTTTTAAGAAAAGCGGTATAGTCATATTCTTCTCTTCTGAGTGCCGCAAGATTCTGGGTAAGGCTTCCCGCTTTATCTCCCCTATCCTTTCCGAAGGCCTCCAGCTCGGTCTGCATACGCTCGGCAATGTCCTTCCACATCTGCTGGAGCTCTTTGTCGCTGATATCATTGACACCCGAACCACTATGATCGCTGCCGTCTTTTCCCCCCTTTCCACCTGGGGCTTTTTTATCACCGCCCGCATCGTCCGCCTCGTACCATTTCGAATGATCGTCAGCCAAAAATGCGGCTCTTATACTCTCAACTCTTTCTTCCGAGAGTTTTTTGTCGCAGAGGAAACGATAAAGCTTTTCGGCTGTCAGGAACTTCACATTTTCTTTAAAATACTCAAGCCACTCCTGCTGCCTGCCCTGTCTTTTCGAAAGTGTGCATTTAAGGCCAAGATCATTGATAACGGCCTCAACTGCGATATCGCAGGCCATATCCCATTTGTTACGGTCAATAGAGCGCGACACAAAAGGATGGCTGAATACGCAGTGCATGACCATGTGCAGATAGCTGCGCGCCACCTCCGCCTGATCGTCGCGGAAGGCCTTAAGAACCTGACCTGCGCCGTACCAAAGCTTTTTGCCATCGGTAGCATATCCTTTTTCATGCAGCTCAGGCTCAAGGCTGCTCACCGCCACATCAAGAAATCTCAGGCTGAGCAGAAGGTTGTTTCTCGCAAGAGTAAGAACCTCTCCAGCCAGTTTTTCCATGCGCATGGTTTTATTATCTGTTGTTTCCACAGTATTCCTCCTTTCAGGACATGATTTTCCCACAATGTTTATGGCTGCATTATAAACCTATAGATAAACTTGCCTCAAAGAGGGTGTGGAGTTTCGGTGTCAGAAATAAAAAAAGCCTGTGCAGAAAGTTCTGCACAGGCTGTGGATATATAACAAAAAGAGCCACCCAAAGGTGACTCTTAGTGGTGGACGATACAGGACTCGAACCTGTGACCCCCTGCACGTCAAGCAGGTGCTCTAGCCAACTGAGCTAATCGTCCATTTTGCTGGCCTTTCGGTCAACATTGGTTAT
>JAFOHJ010000286.1 GCA_017421885.1 Clostridia bacterium | reverse complement strand
GTAGGTAAGGATATCGACCTTCAGCAGCTGCGCGAAGAATATGATGCAGTTCTTATCACCATCGGCGCTTCCACCGACAAGAAGCTGGGCATGGAGAACGAGCGCGCCGAGGGCGTGACCAGTGCGCTGGGCTTCCTCCGCAATGTCGGCGAGGGCAATGCTCCCGATCTGACCGGCACCGAAGTTGCCGTTATCGGCGGCGGCAACGTAGCCATGGATGCTGTAAGAACGGCAAAGCGCCTTGGCGCCGCCAAGGTCACGGCTATTTACCGCAGACGTAAGGCCGACATGACAGCTCTGCCTGCCGAGATCGAAGCCGCAATGGCCGAGGGCGTAGAGCTCATGACACTTAAGGCTCCTTCCTCCATCGAGGTCGACGAAAACGGACATGTTAAGGGCATCTGGGTAACACCTCAGATGGTAAGCTCGATCAAGGGCGGCCGCACATCGGTCAAGGCTTCGGGCGAAGAGGATATCTTTGTTCCCTGCACCACCCTGGTCGCAGCTATCGGCCAGAGCATCGAATTCGATCACTTCCAGGAAGCCGGCGTTCCTGTCGAGCGCGGAGTTATCGTGACAGGCAAGTTCGGCGAGTTCGAAGGCATGCCCGATGTATTTGCGGGCGGCGACTGCGCATCCGGCCCTGCCACCGTTATCAAGGCTATCGCCGCAGCCAAGGCCATCGCCGCTAATATCGACGAATATCTGGGATTCCATCACGAGATCTCCTGTGATGTCGAGATCCCCGAGCCTCAGCACCGCGACAATCCTCCCTGCGGACGCATCGACCTTTCCGAGCGTGAGGCCTGCGACCGTGTGGGTGATTTTGAGGCGGTAGAAAACTCGATGACCGAGTGTGAGGCATGTCAGGAGGCATCCCGCTGCCTGAGATGCGACCACTTTGGTTATGGCATCATCAAAGGAGGCCGCAACAAGATATGGTAAATATTACAATTGACAATAAAAAAATATCGGTAGCCGAAGGCACCACCATTATGAAGGCTGCCGAGCAGGCGGGCATTCCCATCCCTCACCTCTGCTGGCTCAAGGATATCAACGAGATCGCCGCCTGCCGTGTATGCGTAGTTGAAGTTGAGGGCAGCGACCGCCTGGTCACCTCCTGCAACAATGTCGTTTCCGAGGGCATGGTGGTTTATACCAACAGCCCCAAGGTGCGTCACGACCGCCGCAAGACGGTTCAGCTCATGCTCTCGCAGCACGACTGCAAGTGCGCCACCTGCGTACGCAGCGGCAACTGCTCGCTGCAGAAGATCGCAAACGACCTTAATATCTATGATGTTCCCTATGTTGAGATGATCGAGAAGCGTCCCTGGGACAGCAGCTTCCCCCTCATCCGTGATTCGGCCAAGTGCATCAAGTGCATGCGCTGCGTTCAGATCTGTGAAAAGGTCCAGAGCCTGGGTATCTGGTCGCTGGAGTCGACCGGCACCATCTCTACCATCAACGTATCGGGCGGACGAAATATCACCGATGCCGACTGCGCTCTCTGCGGCCAGTGCATCACCCACTGCCCCGTTGGCGCTCTGCGCGAGCGCGACGACACCGAGAGGGTATGGGAAGCTCTTGCCGACCCCAAGAAGACAGTCATTTTCCAGATCGCGCCCGCCATCCGCACCGCATGGGGCGAGTCCTTCGGCCTCGAACCCAAGGATGCTCCCATCGGCAAGGCGGCTGCCGCCCTTAAGCATATGGGTGCCGACTATGTCTTCGACACCGTCTTTACAGCCGACCTCACCATCATGGAGGAGGGCACCGAGTTCCTGCGCCGCTTTACAGCCGGCGAGACCAAGCACCGCCCCATGTTCACATCCTGCTGCCCCGGCTGGATCAGATTCATCAAGTCGCAGTATCCCCACCTCACATCCTGCCTGTCGACGGCAAAGTCGCCCCAGCAGATGTTCGGCGCGGTCATGAAGACATATTTTGCCGAGAAGATCGGCGTTGACCCCGAAAATATCTTCACTGTTTCCATCATGCCCTGCGTAGCTAAGAAGGGCGAGAGCAACATGGAGCTGTTTGCCGGTGAATACGCAGGCCACGACACCGATGTTGTCCTCACCACACGCGAGCTGATCCGCATGATGCGTTCGGC
>JAFOHJ010000285.1 GCA_017421885.1 Clostridia bacterium | reverse complement strand
GGACAGGCTCATACATCCACAACTGCAAGCGAACACCCTCTAAATATTGAACATGAACCAATAGAAACTGATGCCGATAGAGTCAATTTGTCTTGGCCTGACAATCCCGAAACCTCAAAACTTGTATGCTGGCCGAATGGTTCAGCTCCTGATGATGAGCCTTTTGAAGTTCTAATGGACGATTTGTGTTTTACTCCGCTCAAAGGCTCATATATCTATCTGCTCTCCTGCGAATGGGATAATGACGATCATTACGGCACAGCTGATTATGCTTTTCAAATAATAGCCAACTGAAAAAGGAGATCTTTATGAAAAAGGCACTTATTTTGATAATGGCGGCTCTTACGCTCGTCCTCACCGGTTGTTCGGGCGATTCCGTGACAAGCGTTCCCGACCTGAAAGCACTTATAAACAAAGACGAGATAACCCTTCAGCCAGAAGATTATAAGTGGATAGCTTATGATAAAAACTCAAAGCGGTCGGGATCTATTGTAAGCGATGTTGCCCATCCCCTTGAAATGACCAACCTGACTCCCTATGAGATCGACGACGACACCCTCAAGTTCTATTCCGACCCGGTCCCCAACAGCTTCACGGTCAGATGCTGGCCCGAGTCGGCAATGGGCGACAGCTCGGCCCCTGCCCAGGAGGCCAAAACCGCCTCCGGCAAGTTCGACCTTATGCCCGGCGGCTGGATCTATCATATCAGCGGCGTTTGGGAAGGCGGAAAGGAAGGCAAACCGGGCTACTATTCCGGCACAGCCGAATACGTTATATATATCATCAGCAACCAATAGAAAAATCAAATAGCAGGGTCTGCTTTATTAAAAGATATTATAACCGCCTTTATTGACTTTAAAGCCGTCAAAGCTTATGCTTATATCATAATTATGCCTTATTGGGCAATATATGAAAGGAAGTAATACCAATGAACCATATCGATGCAATGGGCAAGGTTTGCCCCATGCCTGTAATCATGGCTAAGAAGGAGCTCGCTAAGGGCGAAGGCTTCTCCATCTCCGTAGACAACGAGACAGCTGTCGGCAACCTGACACGTCTTGCCAACGCAATGGGCTGCACACTCGAGACAGAGACAAAGGAAGGCGAGTTTGTCCTGACATTCGGCGCTCCCACAAAGACAGGCGAAGAAGGCACAGCTGCAGGCGAGTATGCCGTATTCTTCAACAAGGAAACAGTCGGCACAGGCAGCGACGAGCTGGGCTTCAACCTCGCTAAGATGATGCTCTACACACTGACACAGTCCGAGAACCTTCCCGCTTATGTTCTGATGATGAACGGCGGCGCTAAGCTGGCTTGCGACGAGGAGTGCGCTGCTCACCTCAACGCTCTGACAGACAAGGGCTGCACAGTCATGGTTTGCGGCACATGCCTCAACTTCTTCGGCCTCGCCGGCCAGAACAAGGCAGGCATCGTCAGCAACATGTACGACATCCTGACAGCTATGCAGCAGGTTTCCAAGGTCATCACAGCCTAAGTTAAAATCCTCTTTCCTCCCCTTCCGAAAGGATCGGGAGGATTTTTTATTTTTCTATGAAAAAAAGTGTTGACAAATGTGCCGAAGGTGCGTATAATAAACATCGTTGCTGATGCGGATTTAGCTCATCTGGTAGAGCGCCACCTTGCCAAGGTGGAGGTAGCGAGTTCGAGCCTCGTAATCCGCTCCAT
>JAFOHJ010000284.1 GCA_017421885.1 Clostridia bacterium | reverse complement strand
GGCTCGGTGAAGCCTTCACGCGGGCCCCGCGCCACCTTTTCTTCCTCAGGCTCTGAGATGCCGCGGTAGGTGAAGTTTTTGCAGCCTATTACAAGAGCACCCGGCTGTCCGTCGGCAAAAAGAAGAACATCGCCGTAGTTGAGCGCCTCTGCCATGTCGCTGCTGTCGTTGGAATGCCGCACCTCGGGCAGCTCCAGAACGGCAAGTGCCATATAATCCAGCACCTCGTCCTTTGGCAGCTCACCCCTGAAATTGATTATCGGCTCGAGTATGCCGTCGCTGAGCAGCTGGGACGACACCATGCCGTCACTGAAAAATATTCGGCACCTTATCCCGGGATTATACCGCCCTTCGAAGTCGCGCAGTTTGATCGTAGGATCGCCTGCCGTAAGATTTTCCATGAGTTTTATGTCATGCTCATAGCTTCCGTTAAGTTTCATTTTCACACCTGCCTTAATAAAGACAGTATGCTCATAAAGTTTTGCAAATAAACTCTTAAGAAAAACTTCAAGCCAATTTATTTGACATATTTATGATTTTAGGGTAATCTTTATATATCTTTTTATTACTTCTGCAGTTTTCAAGGTGGTGATCTTGCATGAAAAACATTTATATCCTGCTTATCAGGTCAAATACATCGGTCTCAAGGGCCATCAATCTTATGACCGGTGCTCAGTATACTCATGCATCCATCGCCTATGATGAAGAGTTGAAGTCACTTTGCAGCTTTGCGCGCAGAAACACATACACCTATCTCCCCGCCGGCCTCATTCACGAAGACCTGCGTAAGGGAAGCTTTGCCCGTTACCCTACCATGCCATGCGTGCTGCTCAGGCTGCCCGTCCCCGACATCGCCTATGAACGCATACGAAACAAGCTTGAAAGGATGCTTTCCGAAAAGGAATCCTACCGCTATTTCATCCGCGGCCTGATAAGCTGCCGACTCGGTATCGAAAGCCACAAGGACAAACACTATTTCTGCTCGCATTTTGTGTCGCATATCCTCGAAACCGAGGGCGATATTCCCCTTCCCAAACCTCCCTCTCTGATGCACCCTCAGGATCTTCTTACCCTGCCGGGTACGACCGCCCTTTATACGGGCGACATACTGGGCCTCATACATTGGCTCAAGCTCAACGCATTAAAAAACGGCGCGACTGTTCAATAATCACAGTCACGCCGTTTGTTTTTTACTCAGTTACTGCTTGAGGTTGGGATATTCGCCCTTTTCGTGCATTTCGGCAAATGCCTTCATAACGTCACCCTTGTCCTCGCGATAGGTGACTCCATACCACTTGGATGTGGTCTTGAGCATCGCTACCTCGGTCTTGCCCTGCTTGATAAGGTTATCGACGCAGGCGGGCAGGAAAAACTCGGCCTTGAGGGCATTGTCTTCATTAAGACCGTCGAGGAACTCGCGGAATGCGCGGGTCATCTCGTCGAAAATAAGGGGAGTCAGGCCCCATACGTTTACCGATGCAACACTGCCGTCGGGAATATCGTTGCCCGAAGCAAGGTCGGTCAGGCCGCCATCCTCTTTCTTTGTGATCTTGGTGTGCTCGACTACCGATTTGAGCTTGCCGTCCTCCTCGACACATATACCGCGGGATACGGTGCCGTTGTTTGTAAGGGTATTCTCGACAGGGAAGCCCACCATGCACATATTACGGTCGCTGGCATGGTTAACAAGGTAATCGCTGAGCTTCATATAGCTGTCGCGGCCATAGAAATCGTCGGCATTGATGACGCCAAAGGGGCCGTCGATGTGATTTCTGGCGCACCACACCGCATGGCCGGTGCCCCAGGGCTTTGTTCTGCCCTCGGGGCAGGTGTATCCCTCGGGAACCATATCTACGCTCTGGAATGCATAATCCACCTCCAGCAGGCCCTCTGCACGGTTGCCGATGACCTCTTTGAAGGTGTCGAGCAGCTCTTCGCGTATAAGGAACACTACTTTGCCGAAGCCGGCCTTCCATGCGTCGTAAATCGAATAGTCAATAATGATCTCGCCGTTGGGGCC
>JAFOHJ010000283.1 GCA_017421885.1 Clostridia bacterium | reverse complement strand
GGCGAGAGTTTCTTCTCGGATGACCTGTGCTGCCGCTATTTCACCTACATGGATGAGGGGAGGAAGCCTCACTTCGTCATGTTCGACAACGAGGATACGGCCCGTCTCAAACTGGAGGAGGCACACAGCCTCGGCATAGGCTGTGCCTTCGCGCTGTGGAGCGACTGGGCTCCTGACATCAAAGCTCCACCGGCAAAATGATTCTCCTTATATATAGTGGTATTATTTATTTCACCGACAGCACCTTGAAAATTAAAAACGAAAGGATCACCTCATCCACCGTCTAACGACGGTCCCCCTTCCCCAAGTACCCTTCAAGGTGTTCATTGAACCCACACTACACTATCATAAGAAAAGGAGAATCACCATGCGCAGAAATGAAAATACCATATCCGACTTTACCATTGAAAACTCTATCCTTCAGGAATACCGCGGAAAAAACGAACACGTATTTATCCCCGAAGGCGTAACCGCCATAGCATCCGACTGTTTCAGAGGCCACCGCGCCGTCAGGCTTGTGGAGCTTCCAAATAGCCTCAAGTACATCGGCCGCTCGGCCTTTGAGAACTGCGTTTCACTGCGCACGGTGATGGGCGGAAAGCACGTTATCGAGATCGGCGAAAATGCCTTTTCAGGCTGCCGCAATCTCAAGACCATCGGCTTTACAAAGGACCTCTGCAGGCTGGGCGACGGAGCCTTTGCCTACTGCTCGTCCCTCAAAGAGCTGGATCTTTCGGCCGCATCGGTAGACGACATCGCAAGATGGAGCTTTGCCGGCTGTGCAAAGCTCAGAAAGGTGCTGCTCCCCTCCTCCCTCATCCGTGTGGGTGAATACGCCTTCTCGGGATGCATCGATATGAGAAAGATCGAGCTCCCCGAAAAGCTGGCATACATCGGCACATGTGCCTTTGCCGAATGCCGCATGCTCAAGAAGGCCATCCTTCCCGAGAGCCTTAAAAAAATCGGCGACTATGCCTTCAAGGGCTGCGACCTTAGAAGGACAAGCCTTCCCTCGGGCGTCATTTTGGGATATAATGCCTTTAAAGGCTGCGAGCAGATCACCTTCCCCAAAGCAAAAAGCGATAACTCCA
The DNA here is from genome assembly GCA_017421885.1 of Clostridia bacterium. The sequence goes on along the minus strand of JAFOHJ010000283.1, from coordinate 11,750 downwards.
AGGCCTCTGACAGTTCAGAGGCCTCTTCGTCTTCTGTAGCAGCATAAAGGAGGAAACACCATGACAGAGTTCATCATAGAAAACGGCATCCTGCTTAAGTGTGAAAGCTATGAGAGCCATATAACCATCCCAGACGGCGTGACCATCATCGACCCCGCCGCCTTCGAAGCCTGCAAAAATCTCAGGGCGCTCCATATATCCAAAGACGTGAAAAAAATGGATAACGGCGCGCTCTACGGCCCCTTCAGGCTCGAAAGCATCACCTGCGACAAGGAAAACGGCTGCTTTTATGTGAAAGACGGCTTTCTCATAAACCGCGTGCCTTCCGACTTCCTGCCCGACAAAAATATTCTTGTATATGCCCTCCCCGGCCCCGAGGAGGTCGTCATCCCCTCATATATCTCGGGCCTTGCACCCTACTGTTTCGCTTGCAGCGAGGTCTGCACCGTCACATTCGAGAGCGACCCTGCCTCGCCCTACCTTCTCTCTGTGGGAAAATGCGCATTTCTGGGCTGCACAGCGCTGAGCAGCATCATCTTTCCCGAGAAAATGTCGGTCATCGACGACCGCGCCTTTGAAGACTGCTCGAGCCTGTGGAACGTCGGGATGCCCAGAAGCCTGTATAAGCTCGGCAGCTATGCCTTTGACGGCTGTTCCCCCGAGTCAATTGCAATTCCTGAAGACCTTGAGATACTGGGCGCTCATTTCGCCGACACCGACACACCTCTCGACCTCATAAACGATTCCCACGGCTATGAGCTGGTCGATAACCTGAGCGATGCCTACAGATGCAGGATATTTTTCCATTACCTCGACTCCGACTTCGAGATCTCAAACGGTAATCTCATTTCCTGCCGAAGCAAACAGAAGCATATCACCCTTCCCGATAATATAAAGTTCATCAAATCAGAAGCATTTAAAAAATGCGAGGCTCTCGAGACCCTCTATATCCCCGACAGCGTTATGGTGATCGGCGATCATGCCCTCAGCGGCTGCCAAAGGCTCTCTGAGATCCGCCTGCCCGAAAGCTATTTCGGCCTCGGTGAAAAGGTATTCGAAAACTGCCCCTCACTTAAAAAGCTGCATATACCCAAATCCCTTCTGTATTTTAAGAGAAATGCCTTTGAAGGCTCCGGGCCCTTCGAATCCATAACCTGCGATGAAGACAGCCATCGTTTTATATTGATGGACGGAAAGCTCGTCACAAAGAGCTTTTCCTACAAAGATCATCAGGATCCCGATTTCGAGCTTTCGATGCTTTTCGAAGACTTTACTCTTGGCGGCGAGACCGTCCTTTCCGAAGAAGGCACAAAGGAGAAAATACTATGACCGACTTCACAATAGAAAACGGCATTCTGATTGAGTGCATAAGCGACGACAATAATATCACCATACCCGACGGCGTGACTATGATCGGCGAAAACGCCTTTGATGGCTGTGACCTTCTTGAGACCGTACTCATTCCCGATTCTGTTACATCCATCAGAGAGAATGCTTTCTGTGCCCTTGACAGGCTTCGCGAGGTCATCCTGCCCAACAGCGTTGTATATATAGGCGAATGTGCCTTCTATTCCTGCGAAATGCTGGAAAAAGTGACTATGCCCAAAAAGCTTCTGCACATGGGCAGCCATGTTTTTTCCTGCTGCAGCCGCCTTGAAAGCATGGCGATCCCCGACGGCATCACCGCCCTGCCCGAAGGCACCTTCGAGTTCTGCTCGTCCCTCAGGCACGTCACCTTGCCCGAAGGACTGGTAAGCATCGGCGAAGATGCCTTCCGTGAATGCGAAAGACTGAAATGGCCTGCTCTCCCCTCCACCCTTAAAGAGATAAGCAGCGGAGCCTTCAGAAGCTGCTTGTCTTTCGGAGATATTGCCATCCCCCACGGCGCAAACCACATCGGCAGCATTGCTTTTGACAGCTGCCGAAATCTCAGAAGTGTATATCTTCCTGACAGCGTTACATATATCGACAGCGCTGCCTTCTCCGACTGCCGTTCTCTTGAAAAGGTCCGCTTGCCCGAGGTCAACGTCGTGCTGCATGACCGCATTTTTAAAAATTGCGGCTCACTTAAGCAGCTTTACATCCCCAAGGGTCTGGATATAGACCACGAAGGAGCCTTTTACGGCATCGGACCTCTTGAAAAGATCGAATGTCACCCTGAGAACGAATATTTCTGTGTCATGGACGGCTTTCTCGTGACCAGGCCGTATCGCTACGGCCCCAATGACCAGTTCGAATCGGGATGCTCTCTCATCCTGGCTCCCGAAGGCGGGAAAAACGTAGTCATTCCCAAATATATCACCAGCCTCGGCCCCCACTGCTTTGAGGGTAACCGCTCGTTGGAGACCGTCACCTTTGAGGAAGGCGGCAAAGGCTGCTCGATAGATACTTATGCCTTCAGGGATTGCAGCGATCTGCGCGAGGTGCATCTGCCCAAAATCGTGCACACCATCGGCAGCTATGCCTTTCTCAACTGTAGGGCACTGAGCACATTGGTCATACCCGAATCTCTCGGTATTATCGAACCCTATGCCTTTATTGGCACAGCCGTCAGGGAGCTGACCATCCCCAAGAAGACCAGAATGCCGGGTGCGAAATGCTTTGAACTCCATACTGTGCTGACCGTCATCGAGAATTCCGCCGCCCATAATTGGGCCGAGACCTATCATCATCCCCACACGGTCGTCCACATTCCAAACCCCTTCGAAGGCCTGTCTCCCGAAGAAAAATGGGCTCTGATCGGAGATATATCAGACTACCCCATGGACTTTCACTCCCCCGAAGAGCAGGATGAGTTCGACGCGCTTATGGGCTTTGATATCGAAGACTTTGATGATACTCCTCTTAACTGAACACATAAAAAATGCTCCCCGTGAGGGGAGCTTTTTGTTATGAACTCTGCCCGTATCAGCAGCAGGGGTTGCAGCAGGGATCGCAGCAGGGGTTGCAGTTGCAACCGCAGCCGCGGTCGTGCTCACAGCAGATGTAATTATTACAGCCGCTTCCCGCATAATGTACCCAGATCACCACGATGGCGACCACCACCACGATCCAGAAAGCCTGATAGTTCTGGAAAACGCCGCCGCACTGGCCTCTGTTATAATTGTTGCAACACATATTGTCTTGACCTCCTTGATTGGTTTCTCAATCCATATTACGCAGGAGAGGTCACATTGGTTACAAAGATTTTTGCGATTTTCCTTATGTATTATGGCAGGCTTTTAATTGCCATTAACCGCACAAAATAGTATAATCACATTAAAGCAGCGCTTTAGCTGCACATTCCCATATTTCTGTAATATTAATATATATAAGATAAGGAGAATAAATGCTATGATGAAAAGGCTGTTGTCGCTTGTGCTGACGGCGGTCATGTGTGTTCAGATGATGCCTCTGTGGGCACTGGGCGCCGATGACTGCGAGCACACATACGACTGGTTTTATGACAGCGGATACCACTGGAAGGCCTGCACTCTCCCCGAATGTGGCCTTGAGGAAGAGGATACCCGCGCCGCCCACACATGGGATGAAAGCGGCATGACCTGCACCGAGTGCGGTTATGGCGGCCACACCACCTATGTCGACTGGGAAAACGACACCCTGACGGTCGAGCTTATCGCCGCGACAGGCGACAGGCTGCTGGCCGCCCTTTATGACGAAGAGGGTATGTTCCTCTCCAGCTCGATGCATCAGGCCATACAGGACGGCAGTAATCATCTGACCCTCTCGGGCCTTGAGAATGCAAGGACGCTTAAGGTCTTCTCCTTCTCGAGCGAGCTTATCCCCAACCGCCCCGTGCTGGTGCATGACCTTCTGGAGAGCGAAGATATCTGGCAGGACAACAACTTCGCCGTTGTCGACATTGATATTAGCGGCAGCGATGTCACCGCCATCATCCAGGCCGGCCGCGACTGCACCCTTCATATCGCAGCATATGACGAAACAAACGACGAGCTTCTTATGGAAAAGACGGCCCCCGTGTCGGCAGGCGACACCGAAGCAGCCCTTACCATGGAGGGCCTGCCCCGCTACTTCAAGCTGCGCGCTCAGCTGAGAGATGAAAACGGCAGAGGCCTCCACGAGACCTTCCTGTGCCTTTACTACACCTCGGCCTTTGAAGGCTTTGCCAATCAGACGGCAGCCGACTTCCCTGCCGACCGCGTGCTGAATGTGGGCGACGAGGGCGGTTATGCCATATTTAAGGATGATGTTCTCCGTCTTGACGGAGAGTCGGAAAAGAACCGCCTTGTCAGCCGCACAGACGGCATCGCGGTGTTCGAGAATGCCGACGAAGCTCTGACATCTCTCACAGCCGGCGATAAGCTGGCCTTCACCGACCTTGACGGCAGCGCCGCCACAGCCCTTATCGAGGCCATCTCCGTAAGCGGCGACACCGTCACCATCACCGAAGCCGCCGATGTGTCGGTCTCCGACTTCTATTCTTCGGTAAAGATCAACATCGTTGCCCTGAGCAGCGACGGCACCGAAACCGCATCGGCCGAAGACTCCGGCTCTTCGGCAGCCGAAGCCCCGGGCATCACCGACACCACACTGGATATCACCGATGTCGAGTTGGGAAGCGCATTCACTTTCACTCCCAAAACCGAAGTTTTCACCGCTCAGATGAAGATATGGGGCGGCAGCAAGATCATCTTCTACTATGATGAGGTATGGTTCGGCAAGGACTCTATGATGGTTGGTGCCGTAAACCGTGTCAAGCTTGAATCAACATTCACCTTTGGCCCCAATTCACATATGAATGAAAAGAAGGATATCGGAGAACTGCCCCTTTTCGGAATCCCGAATGTTGCCGACATCTCGATGAAACTTGAAGCCCCCTACAGTGTCGAATGGGCGACAGGCGGTATTCTCCCCCTGAATGGTGAATGGACAGCCGGCTATCTGTATATCACTCATAATGGTGAAGAATCCACCCAGAAAGCTCAGGAAAAGAGCGTCACCAACGGAGAGTATTCGGCAGGAGGCAAAATCGAGCTTACCGCAGGTTTGCGTGCTTCAATCGAAGCCGGACTCCTCAATGATATGGTAGCTATCAGCTTCGGTGCAGGTGTCGGACTAAAGGCAGAAGGCGAGTTGGTAGGAACTGCGGCACCGATACGCGGCGTAGATGAATATCATGCCTGTTATACCTGTGTCAACGGCACTTCTTCCGCATATCTTGAAGCCGATGTAAACCTCGATTATGAAATCACCGAGAAGCTCTCCGGCACATTGCTCGACCTCGACCTGATCCATCTGAACTGGACCCTCGGCAAGTTCTATTGTTCCATCTTCAATGATGATCGCAGTATATTCAAGGGCATTCCCGACTACGGATCGGGCGAGTGTCCCAATAAAGGATACAGGGTTATCATCAGCACATGGGATAATGAAGAAGAGGTCAACGGTGTCAGGATAGACCTCAACCAGACAGGAGTTGTATGGAGCGCCAGAGGCGAAAGCGTCTGGGTGACCCACCTCTATCCCGGCACCTATACAGCCATCGCCAACATAGAAGGCAACAATGCACAGGCTGTGATCAAAATAACCGACAGTTCTCAGAAAATAAAGCTTGTGGGCGAAGATAAGACTGTCCGCGGCTTTGTCACCGACAAGGTGACCGGCGAGCCCATCTCGGGTGCATCGGTCTCGGCTATAGGCCCCGAAAGCACTTCTGTCAGCACAAATGCAAACGGAGCATACGAGTTTACTGTCTGTGAGGGCACATACGAGGTAAGCTGTGCAGCTACCGGCTATGAAGCCCAGTCGCTGGAAATGACATTGACCAAAAACACTTTCAAAAACTTCATTCTTCATCCCCTTATTGATCCCGGCACACTCTCGGGCACAGTCATCGACAGCAGGACCGGCGACCCAATCGCCGATGCCTCAGTTACCATCACCGCACAGGAAAACTCCGAACGCAGTCAGACCGTGCACACCGAAGCCGACGGAACCTACAGCGTCCTGCTGAGCGAAGGCCTCTATGATGTCGCCTTCTCGGCAGACCACTATAAGGCGGCCTCCACCTCTGCCGGCATCGCCCCCGAGAACACCACCACCCTTGATCAGAAACTTGAGCGTTATCGCGGCAGCCTTTCGGGCACCATCACCGCACAGGAGACTGAAGAGGTCAAGTTCACCGGCGCCGCAATAACCGTTACCCTTAACGGAACAGAGGTCGGCAGCGCCTCCACCGGAGCCGACGGCATATACTCCATCGAAGACCTGCCCAGCGGCGAGCTTAAGGGGACCGTAAGTGCCGAAGGCTTCAGCACCAAGTCGGGCACAGCCTCTATCCCCGACGAAGGCGAAGGCATATTCAACGCTTTCCTACAGCCTTCTCAGGGCTCCGGCGACCTCGGAACCGTAAGCTGGGAGCTGACACACGACGGCACCCTGCGAGTTTTCGGCACCGGCAGCGCGGGTGGATACAGCTGGAACACCTATTGGGGCCGCCCCTCTACCCCCTGGCACAGCCTTGAGCTTGCAGACAAAGTCTACAAGGTTGTTGTTGATGAAGGCGTCACCGACTTCGGCCGTTATACCTTTGCAAAGCTGCCCAACCTTGTAAGTGTTGAGCTTCCCGATACCCTTACCGGCATTGGTGAAAATGCCTTCGCATACTGCGACTCGCTGGAGTTCATTTCCATTCCCGGCTCGGTAAGAAACATAGCCTCCAACGCCTTTGGCTATAACATTAAGGTCGCTGTCTTTGAAGAGGGCGCTACACATGTCGGCGGTCTGCAGGGCACGCTGGTCGAAAGGGTGGTCATCCCCGATACAGTAGAAAGCTTTGGCAATTATGCCTTTAACGGCTGCAGCCATCTTAAGCAGATCACTTTCCCCAAAAACCTTAAGAATATCGGACATTATGCCTTTAATTACAGCGGCATCACCAGCGCCATCCTCCCTGAAGGCCTTGAAAGCATTGGAGATTATGCATTCAATAGCTGCGGAGAACTGAGTGCGGTCTCTATTCCCGACACGGTGACCAGCATGGGAAACGGCATGTTTGTCGACTGTGCAAAGCTCACCTCTGTTCGCCTGTCGGCCAATGTTACATCAATGCCCTCCTTCCGCAGATGCACTAATCTGCGCGTTCTGGAGCTCCCTGAAGGAGTCACCTATATCGGCGCATATTCCCTCGAAGGCACCACCCTCGACAAGCTGATCCTGCCCAAGTCCCTCAAGACGATAGACTATGGCGCCACAAACGGCTGCAGCACCATCCCCGTCTATTATCGAGGCACTCAGGAGGAATGGGCTGCGATCAACATCGTAGATAACAGCAACGACGCGCTGCTCAACAGCCCCAACGTAACCTATAACTATACCGGCAGATAACAGACAAAAGGCCCGCCCCCATCAGAAGGGGCGGGCCTTAAATCTTTTATAGACGAAAGATCACCTTATATCGCCGTTCATGGCAAGGCGGTCGCCAAGGGTCATCGAGCCGTCCTTGAGTTCGACATCGAGGGCATTATAGGAGATAAGTGCAACGTGGTCGCGGTGGAAACCGTCTTTTTCCATGGCGGCCAGCTGCTTTCGGCTGATCAGACCCAGCTCGACAGCAAGGTCGTCGGAGGTGGTGTTCCACACAAAGTCGCCCTGAGCATCGCTGTAGCCGAGGGCACGCAGGACATAGGTCAGATAAACATGGCGGCTTGCCGAGCCGTACTGATTGAAGGTGTCGGGGGCAATACCGTTGGTGTATTTCATGTTTTCGCCGTAGATGATGTATTTCTTGCCGTCGGCCCAGCCGGTCAGGTCCTTAAAGGCGGTGGGGCCGCTGTAGGCAAGGGCCTCATCCTCCTCGCCCAGCAGACGAATGAGCATGATGAGCGCCTCCTGACGGGTGGGAACTCTCTCCAGTTCAAAGCCCTTGTCGGAGCCGCGGAAAAGGCCCATTTCGGCCAGCTCTTCGGCCATATCTTCATAGGATGCCCTGTATCCCTCGAGGGTGTATGCGCCGTCCATAAGGGTGACCTCGGCAAAATCGGAGGTGACTGTCAGGCCGCAGCCGTTGTCGACACCGATCATATACCAGCCGCCGGGTGTTACATAGTTGCCCGGTGCGGCGGCAGCGCCTTTGGTGACATCGATCACGTCATTGCCGGTGAAGCTCGACACGGTAGCCTCGCCCGACTGGAGGATGAAGGCCGCACCGATGGGGCCGGTGACGCGCTGACCCTTTTCGAGAGCCACCGTCCTGATGCCGTCGGTGTTGACCGACTTTGCCGCCTCAAGCGCCAGCTCTTCCTTCTGGGCATCCGAGAGCTTAAGCTCGGCCTTGCCCTTCTCGGCAGCGCGCAGAGCATCGTCGACCTCGTCCTCGAGGTCATCAAGGTCGGAATCGAGAATATCGAGGATATATCCCACCAGCTCGCTTTCGACAAACGACTGTGTGATAAGGCTGTCGCGGGCCGCTGAGGTGAGCATGAGCGCCATAACGGCTATCAGCACTCCCGCGACGAGGGATCTTTTGTATTTCATGGGGCATTGCTCCTTACAGGTCATATATTATCAGTATAACCGACAGGATATGACTTTGTAAAGGGAGATGCGAGGAGCTGTTCTCTTAGCCCTCTCAGTCTGCTTCGCAGACAGCTCTCCCAGAGGGAGAGCCAGGACCTATTCACTATTCATTATTCACTATTCATTATTCACTATTCATTATTCACTATTACCTAAAAAAAATCCACCCCGAAGGGTGGATTTTCTTATATAAGCTATTAAATTACAGCTCGATGTGGCACCATTCTTTCAGGTACTGTTCCTTTGCACCCCTAATGGCCGTGCCATTTGGGGACCCCTGTGATTTAATAGATTTTGCCGGAATGAATCCGTCAAAATCGCACGCCGGACTGCCGGCGCCGCGCTAGAGCGCATTTATCGCAGCTATATTACAGCTCGATGTGGCACCATTCTTTCAGGTACTGCTCCTTGGTCATGGGAGGCTTGCAGTTCTCCTTGATGGAGAGGCCCTTCTCAGCGCCTTCAGCCAGCAGGTCGATAGCTGTGCATACCAGTGCCTTTGCAGCTGTCAGATATGCCAGGTCGGGGTTGACCATGCGGTAGCTCTCGCCGTGGAATGTGCCCGATGCGCCGCCGATGTATGCCTGAATTGCGGGCATGATAGCCTGAACGTCAGCACAGTCGGTGGAGCCGGCGCCTCTCTCTGTGCCCATGGGAGCAGCTGCATCGCCGCAGAGCATCTTGAGGTTCTGATACATTACATCTTCCAGCTCGGGGTAGGAGATACCGGGCATATAGCCGGGCAGCTCGGTTACGATGCACTCGGCACCGATAGCCATTCCGCCTGCCTCGAATGCGCGTGTGACCTTAGCCGATGCATCCATGATAGCCTGTGTCTCGGCACCGCGTACATATGTCTCAAGACGTACGTCGTCGGGAACTACGTTAACAAGGTCGCCGCCCTTTGTCATGATGGGATGGACGCGGATCTGATGCTCGTTTCTGAATGTCTCGCGCTGAGCGTGAACAGCCATGAGACCTACGTTTGCAGCGTTGAGAGCGTTGATGCCCATATGGGGAGCGCCGCCTGCGTGAGCAGCCTTGCCCTTATACTGGATCAGCTTGCCGACGAAGCCGTTGCCGAGGCTGCCTGCGCGAACCTTGATGTCGCTGTGTGTCTCGCCCTCGGTTGCCTGTGTGTGCTGCATGATCATGATGTCGATGTCATCCATGACGCCCAGCTTGATGAACTCCTGCTTGCCGCCCAGCAGCGAGATCTTGCCCTCGTCGATGATCTGCTTGCGGTATTCGAGCTCTACATACTCCTCAGCGGGAACAGCCATAACAACGATGTCGCCCGAGAGGTCGTTCATGATATCTGTGTCAGCCAGAGCTGTTGCAACGCCTGCGATACCTGCGATCATAGCATGGTGGCCGCAGCAGTGTGCAGCACCTGTTACGGGGTCGGCATCAACATGACCGGGAACTACAACGGCGTCGAGCTCGCCCATAACGGCGACTCTGACCTTGGATTCCTTGCCCTTGAAGGGAGCGAGAACGCCTGTGATGGCGACTTCGTCCTGATGCTTTACGCCCAGCTTGTCGAGGAAGTTCTGGAACTTCTTAGCTGTCTTGAATTCCTTATAACCCAGCTCGGGTTCCTTATAAATGCTGTGGCCCAGCTCGATGATCTCGTCGCGGCGTGCGTCGATAGCAGCAATTGCCAGGTCCTTGAGTTCCTGCTTGGATCTGCCCATAATATATTCCTCCAAAAAATTAAATTACGTGGTTCTGAATAAAACGAAACCATATATGTTTACTATATCATTTTATACCTTTAAATACCATTCGCAAAACGACGATAGCGATGGCTATATTTTGGATGATTTGACATAAGGCACTTAAAGGCAAGAAAAATACTTTTGAAAAACCAAAAGTTTTTTGAAAAAAACTCTTTACAAACGGGGTTAAAATGTGTATACTAAATAAGCGCTTAATAAAGGGGTATAGCTCAGTTGGTAGAGCAGCGGTCTCCAAAACCGCGTGCCGAGGGTTCAAGTCCTTCTGCCCCTGCCATTATGCGGCCGTGTAGTTCAGTTGGTTAGAACGCTAGCCTGTCACGCTAGAGGTCGACGGTTCGAGCCCGTTCACGGTCGCCATTTTTTTTGCTGTTGTAGCTCAGTAGGCAGAGCACGTCATTGGTAATGACGAGGTCGGCAGTTCGAATCTGCTCAACAGCTCCAAACAAAAAACCACATCGCAGGATGTGGTTTTTTGTTTGGCAATAGTTCGTAAAATACATAAGAACTGCCGACCTTCGCGCGAAGCGCGTATAAAAAAATCCACCCCACGGGGTGGATTTTTTTTATTATTACTTAAGCAGATCCTGAAGCTTTGCCAGGCGGCTAAGGAAAAGCGCCGTATGCGCGCCACCGAGATCCTCGACGACGATGACGGCGAGTTCCTCGATGACGATGAGATGTCCAACGACGGCTGCGCTGCCGAAGCATAAAAATATTTGTTTTCAAGGGAGATACTGTACGTATCTCCCTTGTTTTTTTGTCATACATAGGATATAATTAATTTACCCAAATAGCAGAATAACGAAACATATAAATAAAACAAGGAGGATCAACCATGTCGTATCAGGTAGGACAGAAAACAAAGGAAGCTTTTGAAAAACTTATCGCCATCCCCGAAGTCAAAAAGGGCTTCGACTTTATCAAGGAAGATTCCCCCAACACGCTCAAGGATCAGCTTGAGCTGGTAGTCATCAAGGCTCCCACCTTCCAGGAAGAGAATCGCGCGAAGGCAGTTGCCGAAAAGTTCCGCGCCCTCGGCCTTGAAGATGTTCATCTCGACGAGATCTGGAATGCCATAGGTGTTTACAAGGGCACAGGCGGCGCAGCGCCCATCGTAGTCGAGGCTCATATGGACACAGTCTTCCCCATGGAGACAGTCATCGAACCTGTTATGGGCGACGACGGCTTTATCCGCTGCCCCGGTATCGGCGACAACACCAGCGGCACAGCGGCCCTGATGGGCATCATCCGCGCTTTTAAGGAAACAGGCATCAAGCTTAAGAGCGACATCTACTTCGTCGGCACAGTCCGTGAAGAGGGCATCGGCGGCTTCGGCGGCATCGAGCACTTCCTCAACGCCCATCCCGAAGTATCGGCCTGCGTATGCCTCGACGGCGTTCAGGTCGGCAAGATCACATATCAGGCAACCGGCATGACCACCTGCGAAGTCACCTTCTACGGCATCGGCGG
>JAFOHJ010000035.1 GCA_017421885.1 Clostridia bacterium | reverse complement strand
GTTTGATCATGTAGGAAAAATCGGGCTTAAGCTGATCGTTGACGATAACAAGAGCTTCGCCGAACAGGGCGCCGACCTTTGTGCCGCCGATATAGAAGGCATCACAGAGATTTGCGATGTCAGCGAGCGAGAGATCGTTGCCGGGAGCGGTCAGGCCGTAACCCATGCGTGCGCCGTCCATGTAGAGATAGAGGCCGCGCTTGCGGCAGACTTCGCTGAGAGCAGTCAGCTCGGCCTTTGTATAGAGTGTGCCGATCTCGGTGGGGTGAGAGATATATACCATTTTGGGCTGGACCATGTGGATAGCGGTCTCGTCGTCAAAATGTGCGTGCCAAGCATTTTCCACCTGCTCTGCTGTGATCTTGCCGTCGGAGGAGGGGAGGGCGAGGACCTTATGGCCGGTTGCCTCGATGGCGCCGCTTTCATGGACATTGATATGGCCCGATTCGGCTGTCAGCGCACCCTGATAGGGGCGGAGGGAGGCTGCAATAACGGTCAGGTTTACCTGGGTGCCGCCAACGAGAAAATAGACATCGGCATTGGGGTTTCCGCATTCCTTGAGGATAAGCTCACGTGCACGGTCGCAGTGAGGGTCTTCGCCATAGCCGGCAGTCTGCTCGAAATTAGTGTCGATAAGGCGCTGGAGGATACGGGGATGTGCGCCTTCGTTATAGTCGCAGTTAAAACGGATCATTTTATGAACAGCTCCTTTGTAAGAAAATATTGCTGTTATCAGTATAACCCAGAAGGCGGGCTTCGTAAAGTGATTTTATCAGTAAGCAACAACTATGCCGCCGTCAAAAGCATAAAATGTGCTGAGTCCGCCGGTGGGATGAATGGTGATATCGGTTATCAGAGGACATTTCTGCATAATAGCCTTTTTGACCTCAATGGCGCGCTCGGGGCAGTTGCAATGGGAGATGACAAGGGGCTTTTGAGGCCTGCCTTCGCTTCTCATCTTCTGATCCTGCTCGGCGATCAGGTCGATCATTTTGTTAAGGGCGTTCTTTGTTCCGCGGATCTTGGCGAGAGGAATGATGTTTCCCTCGCCGTCTTCGCCCATGATAGGCCTGATCTGCATGATGGTGGCCAGCTGGCCCGAAAACTTGCCGATTCTGCCGGCCTTGATAAGATAATCAAGGTTTTCGAGAACAAAGAAGGTTCGCATACTTCTGAGATATTTTTCCACGCCTTCAACGATCCGGTCAAAGTCATGGCCCAGGCTTATCCGGTAGGCGATCTCCTCGGCTATGCGGGCTTCGCCGGCGCTGGCGCTGCGGGAATTGAAAATATGAACGCGTCCGCTGCCGGTCTTAAGTTCGGCGCCCGCAACGGCGGCCTGATAAGAACCGGAAAGGTTGGCAGAAAGTGTAACGACGAAACAGTCGTCATCTCCGCTCATGGCCTCTGCATATTCTGCAGGGGAAGGGCACGAGGTGGTGGGCTGGGTCTTGGAGCCTCGCATGGCCGAAATGAGCCATACTGTGTTGAGGCTGCCGTCATCGTCGTAGCTCTTGCCGTCAATATTGATGCGAAGAGGGGCGTGGGTGACAGGAATGTTGGCGCTTGTGACGCTTCGTGCATCACAGCAGCTGTCGACGATAATTTTGAATGCCATAATGTTCTCCTTTTGGTGCTTAAATGCTGAGGAAGTTATATATCTGATTGATTTTCTGAGCGAGCTTCTGCATGTCGTCTTCACTCATGCCATCAATAAATCTCTCGGCAAGGTCATCCATCATGGCCTGATGGAAGCTGTAAGCAATGAGGCCTTCGGAGGTGAGCTGAACATTGACAACGCGCTTGTCCTCAGGATCGCGGTGACGGATTACGAGCCCCTTGGACTCCAGTTTGTCGCATGCAGCTGTCAGTGTGGGCTGAGTTACTCCAAGCTGACGGGCGATCTGATTCATCTTCTTGCTGCCATCCGGTCCGATCTTGCTTATTATGTGGATCTCGGAAATCGAGATGCCCTTTTCCAGCTCGAGTCCGGCTGTAAGGGCCGACTGTTCGAACTTGGCCAAACGAGTGGGAAAGTCGATCATGAAATCTTTCAGCAGTTCTTTAAAATCCATGATATTCTCCTGTTTTTATGTTATAGTATGCCTTATAATTTTTAAACACATACTTAATTATTAGACAAATAAAGTATATCACGGGGATCATCAATATGCAAGGCGGGAACCGGGCAAAAATGGGACATTCAGGCCATTGCGGAAATATTGTCGTTTACAATTCTCGCCCTTTTGTGTATACTTATAATGTTAAGGAGCTGATAATTAATGGATTATATTAAAATAAAGATCACAGTAAAAAAGGGAGATGTCGATGTTCTGTGTGACAGGCTCTCCGACATCGTTTCGGGTTTTGAGATCGATGATCCCGTTGTCATCGACGATTTTGTAAATGATAAGAACAGCCGCTGGGACTATATCGAGGAAGGGCTTTATGATAACCCCGAGAGAGATCCTTCGGTAACATTCTATTTTGGCAATGACGAAGACGGCCTTATCTCTCTGGCGAGCGCAAAGGCAGTTTTTGACGAGCTCAACAGCTATGAAGGCTGCGAGTATACCTGGGAGCGCGAAGATGTTCAGAGCAGTGACTGGGAGAACAACTGGAAGCAGTATTACAAGCCATTTAAGGTTGGCGAGAGGCTCTATGTCCGTCCCTCCTGGGAAACGATCGACGATGACGAGGGCCGCACCGTTCTCGTAATGGATCCCGCATCCAGCTTCGGCACCGGTTCTCATGCCACAACACGTCTCTGCATGGAGCAGCTCGACATGATCGACTGTGCAGACAAACGTATTCTTGATATGGGCTGCGGAAGCGGCATTCTCGGATGCTGTGCGATGCTTCTGGGCGGCGGCAGCATCCTCTCCTGCGATATCGAAGAGGGCGCTGTAAAAACGACCCTTGAGAATATGGAGATCAACGGCATCAGGCTTGATAAATGCGAGGCTGTATGCGGCGATGTCATCAAGGATAAGAAGCTGAGGGCACATGTCACCGAAGGCGGCAAGTATGATATCATCCTTGCTAACATTGTTGCCGATGTTCTGAAGGCTATGCGCGAGTTCTTCAGCGAGTGGCTGGCCGAAGGCGGCAAGCTTATTCTGTCGGGTATTATCGACGAGAGAAGCGACGAAGTTGAGAATTATTTTATCGAAGGCGGCTTTGTGACCGAGCGCCGCGTTGAGCGCGACGGCTGGACAATGCTTGAAGTCTTTAAGAAATAATTAAAAAATGTGTCTTGGAAAATAATAGACATTTAATATGTATTTTGATATAATATCGTGAGGTTCGCGTTATGCGATTTTTTGCAGACAGCAGTAGTATATCCAATGGTATTGTAACTCTTTCTCAGGAGGACAGCCTTCATATCACCAAGGTGCTCAGAATGAGAGAGGGCGAGAAAATTACGGTTTGTGATGAAAAGTCGGAACATTTGTGTGCCATCGGCAGTATAAATAAAGACAAGCTCGTTACAGCTCAAATAATATCCGCCGGCCCTCATACCACCGAGCCGGATGTTTTCGTGACGGTATATGCTGCCCTTTCCAAGGGCGACAGGTTTGACTATCTCGTTCAGAAGTGTACCGAGGTCGGTGTTTCTCACATCGTACCCTTTATATCCAAGCGCTGTGTCGTCAAGGTTGACGGACAGAAGGATGCCGAGAAGAAGCGTGTAAGATACGAGAGGATCGCTCTTGAGGCTTCAAAACAGTCGAGGAGGTCGCGCCCTGTCACGGTAGGTTCCATTGTTTCCTTTAAGGAGGCGATCGCGGATGCTTCCGGTGATGAATGCTGCTTGTTTTTGTATGAGGATGAAAAGAACCGATCCTTTAAAGAGGTGCTCGAGAGCTTCGGCAGATTTAAGAGGATCAGTATTATAACCGGCCCTGAAGGCGGTTTTGAACCGCAGGAGGCAGAGCTGGCCGCTGAGATAGGTG
This sequence comes from Clostridia bacterium, assembly GCA_017421885.1. The sequence continues at coordinate 256 of JAFOHJ010000035.1, read as the reverse complement.
CCAGTTCGGTCCTTATCGGGCCCAGGATACTCAGGTGTGAAACAGCCCCTGTTGCGGCTGTCAGCGCTGTTATGTATCACACAGGTAATTTTGACGTCGGAGTGTGAAGAGCTTGAAGAAAGATCAGATAAAGAAGAATGCCAGAAGTCAGATAAAACGAAATAATGAGGATTACATAGCTAACCGCGTAATGGTGGTTTTTGCTGCTGCGATCGTCATGCTTTGGGGTTTATCTTATCTTTGGCGTGGATATAAT
>JAFOHJ010000282.1 GCA_017421885.1 Clostridia bacterium | reverse complement strand
GATGTCAATAAGACGGTCATATATAAAAATGAATGGGAGAAAATGCAGAAAAACTCTTGACCCTCACCCTGCGTAATGGTTTATGATAAAACTGCAAGGGAAGGGAGATGGTAAAATGATGACTGTGAAGGAGGTCAGCCGAATAACAGGGCTGAGTGTGCGCACACTCCATCATTACGATTCAATAGGCCTTCTCAAGCCGGCGGAGGTAAGTGAGGCAGGCTATCGGCTTTACGACAAAAGCTCACTTGAGCGCATCCAGATCATAATGCTGTTCAGGGAGCTTGAGTTTCCGCTCAGAGAGATAGCTGAAATTATTGACGATCCCGGTTTTGACACAGCCTCGGCCATCTCACAACAGATAGAGCTGCTTACCATGAAACGCGACAGGCTGAACGATATTATTTCTCTTGCACGAATATTACAGACGAAGGGAGCCGATATTATGGGTTTTTCGGCATTTGACAAGACTCAGATAAATGAATATGCAGCTGAAGCCAAAGCAAAGTGGGGCAATACAGAGGCATATAAAGAGTATGAAGCCAGATCAGGCGGCAAAACAAAGGACGAGCTTAATGGTTTTGGCGCAGAAATGATGGATATTTTTGCCCGTATGGGCAGCGTCAGAACTTCTGATCCTGCTGGTGATGAAGTTCAGGCTCTTGTAAAGGAGCTTCAGCAGTATATAACCGATCATTTTTATACCTGCACCAAAGAGATCCTTTCAGGGCTTGGACAGATGTATGTGATGGATGAGAGGTTTAAGAAAAACATTGATGCTCATGGCGGCGAGGGAACAGCCGAGTTTGTTTCTGAAGCCATAAAGATTTATTGCAAATAGTTTGAGGGACGGGGCGGAAGTTTTCCGCCCCGTCTTGCGTTTGACAATATGGAGAGTATATGGTATAAAATAAATAGCAATTTATCTCAATGCAGTATTTTGACTGCATGAAATCATAATAAAAAGGAGTGCTCTGATATGAACACAGCCAATTCCGTACGTATCACACAGACAGCCGAGACAATTGCTCACCTGATGGGTATCGAAGTCTCTCCCGCCTGCGACAGACCTATCGACGTCGTCCTTAAAAAGGCTGACAAGGCTTTTGGCGGCAACAAGGCCGACCGTGTCCTTCTCTATAACCCCGATGCCATTGCTCTTTGGCTCTACCAGAAGTATAACTGGATGTTTGAAGGCGTTATGCTGAACAGCGAGCTGACCCTGCCTGTACGTTCGGTCATGCCTTCGGTAACTCCCGTATGCTTTGGCTCAATGTATACAGGCCTTGTTCCTCAGGAGCACGGCATCATGGCTTACGAGAAGCCTGTGCTCAAGTGCAGATGCCTTTTTGATGCTCTGATCGATGCCGGCCTCAAGCCTGCTATCGTATCCACAAAGGGCGACAGCCTTTCGGAGATCTATCTTGAAAGAGATATGGACTATTTCTTCTTTGACACTCCCGACGAGTGCAACGAGAAGGCTCTTGAGCTGATGAAGGAAGACAAGCATGATGTTATCATGGTTTATAATGCAAACTATGATGCCGAAATGCACAGATGGGCTCCCGAGGGCGAGCGTCCCCTCGAGGCTCTCCAGCATAATTCCAGAGCATTTGCTGCTTTCTCCGATGCTATCGACAAGTATTGGGGCGAACACAGAACGGTTCTGGCTTATCTGCCTGACCACGGATGCCACGAGATCGACGGCGGCCTCGGCAGCCACGGCCTTGACATGCCCGACGATATGAATATCGTTCATTTCTATAGCTTCAGAGATAAGAAATAAACCCTAAAATACAGAAAGGGCTTCTGAAAAGAGGCCCTTTTCTTATTTGAAGATAGATAAAACAACCAAAAACTGACATTAACTGTACTGAAAATAGGACATATCTTCTTGTATAATGTACTCAAAGCTAAGAAAGCAGGTACTTATCATGAGAGATTACAGATTGGTCAATGTCAGAGGTCATATAGAAGTATACGACGACTGGGGTCAGTTTGTCCTCAGCGCCGACAATGAAGGCGAAGCTCTCTGCGAGCTCGATGACATGATGGAGGATTGATTTTGGATATTATATCTGCAATAGCAGCCGAGCTTTCTATAAAGGAGAGTCAGGCTAAAAGCGCGGTAGAACTGCTGGATGAGGGCAATACAGTTCCTTTTATCGCCCGATACCGCAAAGAGGTTACAGGAAACCTGAGTGACGAGGTCCTCAGAAAG
>JAFOHJ010000281.1 GCA_017421885.1 Clostridia bacterium | reverse complement strand
TCCAAGATATCAAGACTTGCAGCCCTTGCAGGCAGATGTCATCTTACCGTCTGTGTCGATGATGCCGACAATATTAAGGCTATATCGGATGCAGCCTGCCTTGCGGGAACAAATGTAAATATGTATGTCGAGCTGGAGCTTGGCATGAACCGCTGCGGCGTAAGCGATTTTGAGTCTTTCTATGAGCTTGCATATATAATCGAGGGGCTTCCCGGTGTCACCTACGGCGGCATTTAGGCCTATGCAGGCAACCTTGCCCATGAATATGACCGAGCTTACCGCGAAAAGACCACCCTCGGCAACGAGGATAAGCTGAGAAGTCTTATTGCCTATCTTGAAGAAAGGGGCATAAAGAGCGAGAATGTCAGCGGCGGCAGCACAGGCACATCCTATCTCAAAGCAGAGGACAGTGTATACACCGAGCTTCAGGCAGGCTCCTTTATGTTTATGGACAGAGCCTACCGCCCTATGGAGGTCGGCTTTGAGAATGCTCTCTTTGTTGCAGCCACGGTAATTTCGGCAGGCAAGGGCCGCTTCGTCATCGATGCGGGTATCAAGAGTATCTCCCCCGATCAGGGTCCTCCTCAGATAGTCGGATGGGATTATGATGATGTGTCCCTCAGCGAAGAACACACATCTTTCTATGGCGAGCATAACTTCAAGGTTGGAGATACAGTTATGGTCATTCCCGGCCACTGCTGTGCTACCGTCAACCTTTATGACGAGCTTTATTACTCCGACGGCGAAGAAATAACCGCATGCCGACCCATTGTCAGCCGCGGCAAGGCCCAGTAAGCGCAGGAGGTAAATATATATGTATGCAAAAGTAAACGGAACAAGGATATTTTTTGATGTAGCCGGCAAACAGTTTGTGCCCGACGGCCCTGTTATGCGTGAAAAGCCGGTGTGCCTTGTGCTGCACGGCGGCCCCGGCTCTGACCACAGCCATTTTCTCCCCGGCATCCTGCCTTTGGCCGAGCATATGCAGCTGATTTTCCTCGACCACCGCAACAGCGGCCGCAGCGAATGGGGCCCCATCGAAACCAGCAGCATGAAGCAGAACTCGGAGGATGCCGAGGCTGTAAGGCAGTATCTCGGCCTTGATAAGATATATGTCCTCGGTCAGTCCTACGGCGGTATGGTTGCACAGCAGTATGCTCTCGACCATCAGGAGAACCTCCACGGCCTTATTCTCATCTCCACCGCCCCCAGCTACAGGATCAACGAGACCGCCACACAGATCATTATGGAGCGCGGCACCGAGGACCAGAAGGAACTGTGGCGTAAAAAGTGGGCCGGCGAGATCACCGACTTTTACGACTATATGAAAAAGATGGAGAGTCTCTATCATTACAAATATGATGACGAGGTCTGGCAGGAGGTGGTTGACGCACGCACGAGGAAGATATCTCACACCGAGGTCAACAACTATCAGCGCAGCGGCGAGTTGGCTACCTTCGACTTTGTTCCCCGGCTGCCCGAGGTCAAATGCCCTGTCCTGATCGTTGCAGGTGAGGCCGACTTCGTAACGGCGCCCATCCATTCGGTGGAGATGCACGAAGCTATGCCCCAGTCGGAGCTGCACATCGTCGAGCGCTCGTCCCACTCGGTCTTCGGCGACCGCCCCGATTATGTCTTCCCCGTCATTGAAGACTTTGTAAAACGTACATTTAATAAATAAAATCGAAAGGATAACAGCATAAGATGAGTATAATTAACACCTTTGATCTATTTGGAAAAGAGATCCTCAAAGCCTCAGATAAACTTAAAAAGATAGATGATTTCCCCAAAACTGTGATCGTTGTCTTCTCAGCCAAGTTCTGCTCGCTCTTCCTCAAAAAGCATAACGCACAGGAAATAGGTTATCTGAGCGGCGGAGGCCTGAGCCATCCTATTTACAAGTTTGAATACAAAGGCGCCGAGATAGGCTTTTTCACCACAGTTATGGGCGGTGCAGGTTCTGCCGCTTACCTCGAAGAGCTTATTGCATTGGGCGGAGAAAGGTTTCTGTTCTTTGGTTCCTGCGGAGCACTTGATAAAGATATAGCAGAGGGTAACCTGCTGGTTCCTACGTCAGCCTACAGGGATGAAGGCGTCAGTTATCATTACGCAGAAGCATCCGATTATCTGGAGATCAAGTCTGCACCCAAGCTGACAAAGATACTTGATGATATGCACATCACTTACAAGACCACCAAAACGTGGACAACAGATGCTTTCTACCGTGAAACAGACCGTAATATGGAGCTGCGCAAGAAAGAAGGCTGTGGTATCGTAGAAATGGAGTGCGCTTCCATCATGTCTGTTGGACAATTCCGACATAAAGAAGTCTATCAGTTCCTGTATGCCGCAGACTGTCTGGACGGCAGCACATGGGACAGCAGGATCCTCGGAAATGTTCCTCAGGATTTGAGAGAGCGCCTTCTTGTGGTCGCAATGGAAATCGCATTCAGATTATCGTCTCAGGAATAAACATAAAAACCCCTCTGTATGAGTCATTCATACAGAGGGGTTTTTTGTTAATCCAGAGGCGGTCTTGTTTCGTCAAGAACCAGGCTGGGATCAAAGAAATGGTTCGACACGCGCTCGGGATGCTTGATCATGGTGTATCCGTCAAGATTCAGACGCTCCATAAAGAATACATCGTCCTCGAACCATGCGTTCATGCCCGAACCTACGGGGCAATAGATCTCAAATCCGCCTTCATCGATGAGATAGCGGAACCTGGCATCATCGGGGTCAAAAGACACGCCGAAGGGCGGGATCATGATATTCGTCTTACCGGTATAAGGCATGATCTCGTTCTTCCAACGGCCGGTGTCATATGCCATCTCGTCCATGGTGATGGTCAGCTTGTTCCAATACTGATTGTGGGTATAGCTGTGGCTCGAGATCTGCCAGCCCCAGTTTCTCAGCGCCTGTGCAACCTCCTCTACCTTTGCCAGCATGGCCTTGCCCTCTTCCTCGGAATAAAGCTCAAGGTCTGTGATGCGATAGCCGAAAGCTCCGGCATAACCGGTGGAT
>JAFOHJ010000280.1 GCA_017421885.1 Clostridia bacterium | reverse complement strand
TGGTATACATTTGTATACAGGCGTATGGCATCGCAAATAAATCCATGCTTTACTGCAGAAAATAAGCATGATATAATACCTCCTGACGAGTTCTTCCACACCTCGTCCAAGCGCGGGAATGTCCACCCGCGTTCGTTCGGATGCCGCGGCATTCGTTCTCTAAATAATAAAATGGAGGTTTTTTTATGCCCAGAAACAAGTCGCGCAGCATGACCCTTGCTGCATTCATCGCCGCCGTCTATGCGGTCATGACCGTCTGTCTGCCGGTGCCTCAGTACGGCGCGGTGCAGGTAAGGATCGCCGAAGCCATGACCGTCCTGCCCATCCTCATCCCCGAGGCCGTGCCCGGGCTGATCGTCGGCTGCTTCATTGCTAATCTCTTTTCGCCCTTTGCACTCGACATAGTCTTCGGCACGGCGGCCACCGCCATCGCTGCGGTGATGACTCGCAGGCTGAAAAAACGTTGGCTGGCTCCTCTGCCGCCCATCATATGCAACGCCCTCATCGTAGGCTTCGAGATCACATGGCTCGAGACTGGGATGGGAGAGGCATTCTGGCCCATGTTCGCCTTTAACGCCTTCTTTATCGCCCTGGGCGAGGCCCTTGCCTGCTTCGGCCTGGGAATGATCCTGCTGAAGGTGCTTGGCAATAACAGCTACATCCTCAGAAAGCTGAATAAATGACGCATGATGTCATAACTGCCCCTGCGGCCTGCCCGCAGGGGATTTTTTGCATAAAAATAAATATATGAATATACATGATAATGCAAATTTACAAATATAACCTTGTATCAATATATACATATATTGTTTTTAACTTTCAAAATTTACCCAGAGTAAACTTTTATCAAGGTAAAGGGATGGAAAAAGAAACCTTGCCGTGTATGCGAAAAAATATATATACATAAATGTTAAGATGGCATAAAGGAGCAAAAATCAATTATCGATAAACTTTTAACGGAGAAAAGGTTCGTTAAAAGAGAAAAAAGGCGGAGAACCATTGGCAAATATGCATAAATCGCTTATACAATATGCTGAAAAGCTGTGAAATCTATTGCAAAAGTTATTAAAATAATTTAAACTTCATACCATGGTTAAGGGAAATTAACATTTGTTTCAGTTGAGACCCCTTTTTCCTCCATATCGGCATTGCCGGTAAATACAAAAAAAGGAGAAAAACACATGAAGAAGTTCGCAAAGTATCTGGCGCTCCTTCTCGCTATGCTGATGGCATTCTCGCTGATGGCAGCATGCGGCGGCGATAAGGAAGAAGAGAAGCCCGCTGATCAGCAGCAGGGCGAAGACAAGCCCGCTGATGAAGGCGAAAAGGACACATCGGGCGGCGTTGAGTCCAAGAATAAGGCAAACAATGCAGTAGTTATCGCTACAGCTAACGAGCCTCCCACGATGGCTCCTCACCAGCACAATGCTGTTGCCGGTGGTTACATGAACATCCTGACACACAACGCAATGTTCAAGACAAACATCGACACACTGGCTCCCGAACCCGGCCTGATCGAAAGCTATGAGATCGCTTCCGACACAGAGTGGATCCTCCACGTACGTGAAGGCGTTAAGTTCCACGACGGTTCCGCACTCGACGCAGCAGACATCGTTGCTTCGATGGAATACGCTAAGGAGCAGTCGGCTTACACATCGACATTCACAACATTCTGGAAGAGTGTTGAGGCTGTTGACGAAATGACAGTTAAGGTAGTTACAAACGAAGTATACTCCAAGACACTGTATGACCTGGCTTCCCACTACATCCTGCCTTCCGAGCTGATCGCTCAGGGCAACGATGCAATCGCTGCTAACCCCATCGGCACAGGTCCCTACAAGTTCGTTAAGTGGAACCTCAGTGACTCCGTAGAGTTCGTAAGATTCGACGAGTACTGGGAAGGCACACCCGCTATCGAAACACTGACATACCGCATCTTTCCAGAAGGCTCCTCCAGAACAATCGCTCTGGAAGCCGGCGAGATCGACTTCATCGTTGAAGTTGACAACAACGACATGAGCCGTATCGAAGAGACAGACGGTCTGGCAGTTATCAACAAGACAGGTACATCCTTCAACCACCTGACAATCAACAACGAAGTACATCCCTTCGACAACAAGGACTTCCGTCACTTCATGAACTGCGCA
>JAFOHJ010000279.1 GCA_017421885.1 Clostridia bacterium | reverse complement strand
CTTTGACAAACTTATTTGAAATAAAAGTAAGCACCAATATAAATATGCCGCCTTTAATATACGCATCAAATCTATAAGCTAACCCTATACAAATGACCGATAAAATAGCATATAGACCCCAAATTGGTTCTTCAGGTCGGACATAAGATTGTTTCAGGAAGAACTTTGTTTTCATAAGCAATTCCCACCTTTTTCTTTATCACTTTAATTGTATCTTATAATAAATCACTCTGTCAACATATAGGAAAAATTATCAAACTCTGTTGCAATGGGGCAATTTCAGGTTTATAATAAAAACAAATAAATCAAATTTTATAAATCAGCTTTCTAAATCAAAGGAGAGATAAAAATGAAAAAGGTCGTTATGTACTCCAGCATGCATTGACCCGGATGTCCCCCGGTGAAAGAGGCTCTTTCCCAGGCCGACATCAAGTTCGCATATGTCGATATCTCTGCAGGTATGCTGCCCCTCAAGCAGTTCCTCAAATACCGCGACACTCGCCCCGAGTTTGATGTTATCAAGGCCGGCGGCCGTGTCGGCGTTCCCTGCATCGTCGTTTCGGAAGACGACGGTGAAGAGAAGATCATGTTCGAGCTTCCCGCAAATCTCGACGAGCTGAGATAACATTATTCTATAACTGCCCCGCCTGTCATTCGATTTCCCGATGCCAGGCGGTTTTTAATTGTAAGGCTCACTGTAGTATGGTATATTTTGGTCATAGATGTACCAAAAAAACTACAAAAGGAGCCTTAGACCATGAAAAAAGTCATCGTTTATTACAGCGAGCACTGCAAAGACTGCGGCCCTCTGAAGGCAGCATTGGATGAAGCAGGCATCAAGTATGCACCCGTCGACATTTCGAGCGGCATGTTCCCCCTCAAGCAGTTTCTCAAGTACCGCGACCATCGCCCCGAGTTTGACCCCATCAAGGAAAAGGGTCAGGTAGGTGTTCCCTGCATCGTCGTTAATGATGGCGAGCAGATCATGTTCTCGGTTCCCGAGGATCTCGACATTCTCAGATAACAAAACCAAAGCCGCCCACATAGGCGGCTTTTTTCATATTATTCGCTGTCCGGCGACACCATCCCGCGTGTCCACTCGCGATCGTTCCACACAGTGCCATCGGCCTTATAATATCGCCATTCCTCTCCGCCATCCTTTCGCAGATAGCGAACCATGAAAACATCTCCGACTTCGATTTTATTAACAGGATAATTATCGTAGGGCAAAATCTCTCCCGTCGATTCCCAGTCGTCAAAATCAGATCCCGGTTCAAGGATCTTCCAGAACTCGCGCGATTGATATTTTTCCAACTGGGAAATATCTACTTCGCCGTAATAGTGCATATCATATTCTTTTCCCCTGACAATCAACCGATCTGTGCGGAGCGGAGATTTGCTCAGATCCTCTGCATACAGATTATCGCCGTAAACCGCCTGCAGCTGTGTTCCCATATTATCGACTGTGCCATAAAAAGCTTTTTGTCCAAGCACTACATGAGCTGCACCGTAAATACCCATTATTGATTCGCCTTCAAGAGCATCGAACTCGCGCATAAACTCCTCTGTCATAGAGTTCTCGCGCAGATTACCGTTTTCGGGGTCGCTGATCGGAGTATTATTCCATTTCACACTCAGCTTATAGATCTTCTCGGCATATTTATATTCGTCCGAATCCTCTTTTCCCTGAGCTCTTAATTCCTGAAGATACTTTATACCATACTTTGTGTATCCTGATCCTGCTATATCATGGCCATGAAACACGGTCTCCGGACATTCCTCTTTTATTTTCATATAGAAATTATATGTATGCGGGTTATGTGCCGGTGTTCCGATCCAGTCTTCATACATATCTTCAAATATTTCATCAGTATCCGACTTCATCCACTCATTCATATAATGGGCGGTGAAATAACTGCTTTCAATAAACAGATGGCGCATGCCGTGATTATGGTAATAGTCATACCAAAGCTCATATTCCTTTTCAATTAACGCCTCATCCGCATGTGCCTCGCCATAGAGGTATATCTTCGGCTCGGTATTCTCCCGAATCTCGTGATTTTCTCTGCAAGCTGCCGCCAACAGCAGAAATGCAAAAGCAAGAGCTACAACAATGGTCAGTTTTTTCATTCGCTTCCCTCCTGTCATAGCTTTATTATACTATAAGCCATATATAAAAACAAACAACCTGCAGTTGCGATTCACGAATTGCCCACATCCAAGCCCTCTTTCGAAAGAGGGTGGCAGGCGGAGCCTGACGGGTGTTTGGTGCGGCGCATTTGCTGAAAACTGCCATATCCATCCATGCCTGCCGGTTTCGGTATCAGCAAGAATGGAGGGGTCGTGCATTCTCCACAGGTGCTCTATACCAAACCTCAGTCACCCTTCGGGTGCCAGCTCCTTTCCCAAAGGAGCCTTGGACGCGCCCTCTCAGTCGGCACAAGGCCGACAGCTCTCCCATAGGGAGAGCCAAGCCCCTCATCCGTCACCCTTCGGGCGACACCTTCCCCACACAGGGGGAAGGCTTTAGATATAACCTATAGCCTTATGTGAGATTCTTCGACTACACTGCGTTTCGCTCAGAATGACATTTTATTGAGCGCCGAACTATATTGTCATCCTGAGTGAAGCACGAAGTGCGTAATCGAAGGATCTCACACCGTGCTTTCTCAGGCGATCCATAAATCGCCACATAAAAAACACCCTGTGGAAAAATCCACAGGGTGTTCATTATTTTTGTTGATAAGTCAACAGGCCGCAATATTAGAGGCCCATTTCCTCCTTGACTTCCTTGAAGCACTTGATAGCGAAGTCGAGGTCTTCCTTTGTGTGGCCGGCAGAAATCTGTGTACGGATTCTGTCTCTGCCCTTGGGAACTACGGGGTAGCAGAAGCTTACAACGTATACGCCCTTCTCCAGCATACGGCTAGCAAACTCGCCTGCAACCTTAGGATCGTACAGCATGATGGGAACGATAGCGGAATCGCCTTCCAGAACGTCGAAGCCCAGCTTGCTGATCTCCTGACGGAAGTAAGCAACGTTCTCGTGAACCTTGTCTCTCAGAGCTGTCGACTCGCTCAGCATCTCAAATACCTTGATGGATGCAACTGTGATGGCGGGAGACAGTGTGTTGGAGAACAGGTAGGGACGGCTGCGCTGACGGAGCAGATCGATGATCTCCTTACGGCCCGATGTGAAGCCGCCGGATGCGCCGCCGAGAGCCTTGCCCAGTGTGGATGTGATAACGTCAACACGGCCCTGAACACCGCAGTACTCAGCTGTGCCGCGGCCTGTAGCGCCGATGAAGCCTGTGGAGTGAGAGTCGTCGACCATGACCAGAGCGCCGTACTCGTCAGCCAGATCGCAGATGCCCTTCAGGTTGGCAAT
>JAFOHJ010000278.1 GCA_017421885.1 Clostridia bacterium | reverse complement strand
GATTTTTAATATCATCGCCAGTTGTCCAAAGAACGAGGCGATGGGCTTTTTAATCACGATAGTGTGATTTTCACACTATACTCCTTTCGGATACTATCCGCATTATTTCACATTATATTAACAATATATATCATCCCACCCAAATTCGCAACCTCAAAAAAGCGCATAAGTTGACACATGTAAAAATCAGAATATAATGTAATCAGAAATTTTACTATAACAGGAGGATAGCAAATGTCGGATTATGTTATGAACAAAGACGGTAAGTACGGTTATCTTTTTTGCCAGGATTTAAGCGGACTTCCGGCAACCCACTCCACTCCCGAAGCCATCGAGGGCTACAACACCTTTGGAAGAAGACAGCTTTGGCTGGACGGCAACAGCATTCCCGGTGCTTTCCAGATGAACACCAGCATATGGTGCAAGCCCAACGCCGAGGCCATCCGTTCCAATCCCGACAGTCAGGTTGGCAAGGCTCACTCCCATCCCTACGCCGAGATACTCGGCTTTGTTGGCACAGACCCGGAAAATCCCCTTGAATTAGGCGGCGAGGTTGAATTCTGGATAGACGGTGAATGCCACAGACTTACCAAGTCTACCATGGTGTTCCTTCCTCCTAATCTCCCCCACTGCCCGCTGATGACGGTGAGTCAGGGCGACAAACCTATCCTGCACTTCTCTGTCGTTATGAACGGAACCTACGGTTGGGAGCGTCCCGAGGACGGCATCAAGGTCGAGAGTATATAACATTACTACATGTGATAAATATAATAAAACAGCCCCGACAAATCGGGGCTGTTTTCCTGCGAGATTGATGGAAATATATGCTTACCGTCATAAAAATTTAATATACCAATTACGATAACAATATACTTTACAAATTACAACAAGCGGATTAAACTGCTATAAGAGCAGAATATTCTCTCACTCATCTCCTCTTAACGATGCTGTCGACCGGAATGTGGTTATTCGGTCGGCATTATTATGCATGAGAATAAATACAGGAAGTGACACTATGAAAAAGCCCCACTATGCATGGGCGATATGCTTTGCCTGTTTATTATTATATATATGCAACCTTGGGCTTTGCAGTAATATTTTCACCGTATACCTGCCCTTTATAGAATCCACCGGTATCAGTCACAGCGCAGGCAGCGCAATTTTGTCGGTAAGAGCAATTTTTTCTTTTGCCACAACCTTTTTATTGATACTTTATATCGCAAGATATCTCTGCGCAAGGGCATATTCATTGTGTCCTTTTTCGGTGCCTTTGCGCCCTTGATTATGAGCATCGGCGGAAGCGCATGGATTTATTATTTAGGTTCTGCCGTTGCCGGTATTGCCTATGGCGCAGGCTGTGTATATCCTTCCGCAATACTTATCAACAAATGGTTTGGAACATCCACCGGTTTGGCTCTTGGTATTTGTTCTGCCGGATCCGGTATCTGCAGCATGCTGTTTTCTCCCATTGTTTCAAATCTCGCGCTGCACTTTAGCCTGCGCAGTGCATTTCTGTTCCAGTCCGCTACAATGGCGCTTTGCGCAGTTGTTGTTTTCGTAATTATAAGGGACAACCCCGCAGAAATCGGTATATCTCCTTATACAGGTCGCATCAAAGCCGAAAAAGTACGCAAAGAAAGCGCTAAATCTGAATTGTCTGCGTCAATGCTCGGCTGGCTTGCTTTCATGATGCTTTTAAACGGCGGAACAGGTGTAGCTTTTTCGGGACATCTTTCGGTTCTTACGGTAACTTGCGGTTACACGCAGAATATTGCCGCCGCTTGTGTGTCGTTATTTGGTTTTGCCTTAATTATCGGAAAACTTTGTGCCGGCTATATTGCAGACCATATCGGAGCATGTAAATGCGGTGCTCTTCTTATCTGCACCTTTATAATTGGTTGCTTAT
>JAFOHJ010000277.1 GCA_017421885.1 Clostridia bacterium | reverse complement strand
ATATGTCAGAGTATATGGAATCCCATTCTGTTTCTAAAATGATTGGCTCACCACCAGGATATGTGGGTCATGATGATGGCGGACAGTTATCGGAAAAAGTGAGAAGAAATCCATATTCAGTTGTACTTTTTGATGAGATTGAGAAGGCACATCCAGATGTGTTTAATAAGTTCTGGAGCTCTCCGAGCTCGTTAAGGAACTCGAGGAGACATTTGGTGTTTCCGCTGCTGCTCCTGTTGCTGTTGCAGCTCCCGGCGCTGCTGCTGCTGCTGTTGAAGAGCAGACAGAGTTCACAGTAGTCCTGAAGTCCGCAGGCGCTAACAAGATCGGCGTTATCAAGGAAGTCCGCGCTATCACAGGTCTCGGCCTGAAGGAAGCTAAGGAGCTCGTTGACGGCGCTCCCAAGAACGTTAAGGAAAACGTTGCTAAGGACGAAGCTGACAAGATCGCTGAGCAGCTCAAGGGCGCTGGCGCTGAAGTTGAGGTTAAGTAATTTAACTTACTTTGAAGCTAATAAAATGCTCGGTCGTAAGACCGAGCATTTTTCTTTTTGTATATGAAAACAGCCCTCTCCGGTTCTGATATGACCGAAGAGGGCCTATTTTTTTATGTTCTTTTTCTGATCACAAAGCAGGTTCCTTCAGGTTCAAAGCCTACTCTGGCGGCAGTTTTACATGAGCCTAAATTGCTTGTATGGCATCCCCACACAGGTTCTTTGCCCACTGACATTACATAATGAACCATAAAACTGGACAGCAGCACAGCGAGACCTTTTCCACGATGGTCGGGACAGACCTCGATACCGATGTCGATCTGTTTGCGGCTTATTGCGGAAGTGAATGCCCAGGCAATGGGAGCTCCTTCGTGCATTACGCAGAATCCGCGTCCCCTGGATACGAATTGCTCGGTATCGTTCCAGAAAGAAGCCGGAACGATTCGTCCTTCGAGTTTGTCAATAACTTTTTCGTCCAAATCAGCAATAGTGTAACCGGCAGGGGCAGGGAAGAGGCCACAACGTCCTGTGTGCCTGAAAAGGGTCCGTTCTTCGATTACAATGTCATCTTTGGCCCGGAACCAATCCGCAATTTCACAGTTATTGTTAAGTACAACGAGGCGTTTGTTTTCGGAAGCCATAAGAGAATATATTTCCTCAAGGAATGCTGCAGTGGGCTGGCCGGATATATAGGCAAAGCCGTTTTTGTGCCAGAACATTACAGCGGCAGGAGTTGTTTCATTGTCGGTAATGATATCCCCCGGCTGAAATCCCTGAACAATTGATAAAGGATAAACTTTGCCGCATTCAATGCTTTCTGCAAAATTCAGATAATTTGAATAATCTTCGTTCTTGGCTCTATACATTTCACAGCACCTCCGATGCAATTTAACATGTTAACTTAAATATAACATATTTTTTGAGAAAAATCAAAAGAAAAAGACTTGCGGCATGGTTTTCGTATGCTGTTTTTCGCAGAGTTAGTCGACATTAATACTTCTAATGGATAAAAATGCTTAGTAAACAAAAGTATTTTACAAAAAGTTAAAAAAATATTGAAATGAAAAAGCCTCTATGGTATACTCTAAACAAGATAAATGCTAAATAATATATAAACGCAGAAAAGATAGCGCTGCGATAGACTCAGATGGATACATTTTTTGGTAAAAAAGGATGTATCTGTCATTTTGGCATTTATTATATCGGTGTTTAATATCTATAATATATAACAGAAATATATAACAGATGAAAAGCACGCAGCAGTTAATAAAAGGGAATCAAACGAGAGGAGGTCTTCCTTTTATGAGATATAATCCGTTGCAGAAAGCTGTAGAGTACAACAAAAATCACCGCCGCAATCGCAGATGGCATCAGGTCGTCAGCGTTATGGCATCAATTGTAGTATTCTGCACTACCTATGCCCTCATTCTCCCTGCGATCACCATGGAGGATCTGACCTGTACGGTCACCGAACACAGCCATGGCCCCGAGTGCTACTCCGAGGTCACCGAGTTCGTATGTATGGCCGAAGAAGGCGAGGGTCACCAGCATGACGGCCGCTGCTTCAAAGAGGTCGACAGGCTTGCATGCATGGTTGATGAGGTCGAGGCCCACCACCATGACGACGAATGCTATGGCGAAGAGGGTGCGCTGATCTGCGCGCTTAAGGAGACCGAAGGTCACAAGCACGAGGGTCCCTGCTATGTCAAGGAGCGCGTTCTGGTCTGCGAGCTGCCCGAAGCTCCCGAGCACTATCACTCTGACGAGGAATGCTATGCAGTTGGTCAGGTTCTGACCTGCGCTGTTTCCGAGCATACCCACGACAAGGAAAAGTGCTATGCCCACGATGCCGAGCCTGAACCCGACGAA
This sequence comes from Clostridia bacterium, assembly GCA_017421885.1. Next base: position 1,042 of record JAFOHJ010000277.1, on the reverse strand, counting down.
GACATCGTCGAGGGCGAGCCGGTGGCAAACGAGTATTTCTGCGGTTATGCCGAGCATATCGAGCATGCTGAGGACTGCTTCGATGCAGAAGGCAGCCTGATCTGCGAGCTTGAGCTTCATGCTCATGAAGAGGCCTGCACAGTTGAGCCCGAGATGCCCGCCGAAGGCGAGCAGGCTCCCCAGAACTTCATGGTTCTGCTGCCCCAGGGCGAGCAGATCCCCGAGGGATACGAGGCTGACCCCTATACCTACACCGACAACGCCACATTCGGCGTTACAGTATACCACGACGGCACAGCCTTCCCCGAAGGTGCGGAGGTTTATCTGAAGGCCGACCAGCTGATGGCCGAGTCGGAGGACGAGGCTATTGCCGAGGCCTATGCTCAGGCCGAGCAGACGCTGCTTGACGAAGCCATCGAGTATGACGGCATGCTGGCATTCGACATCCGCTTTGAGGATGCCGACGGCGAGGAAGTCGAGCCTGCGGCGCCTGTATATGTTGTTATCAACGCGAAGGGTCTTATCCCGGCCGATGCCGATGCCGAGACAGTTGCGGTTCAGCATCACTCGGAGATCGAGAAGAAGCTTCTGAGCATCATCCCGGTAGGCACCGAGATCGAGATGGACATCGTCGCTGACATGAGCGAGGAGACAGGCACGGTTGCGGCTGTTGTCGAGGCTGACAACGAAGGTCTGATGGATCTGGCGACCATGTTTGAGGTTGAAAACTTCTCCAAGTTTACTATTACTTGGAATAATAGTACAGCTGCAAATGCTAAACTTACAGTTCATGTTGTTGATGTAAATGGCAATGATCTTGTGGAAACAACTTATGTGCAGGATGAGTCTTTCTCGACAAATGATGCAGAACTTACTGTAAATGACGTCATGAAGATAGTGGATCCTAAACTTCAGGATCTTTATCTTAGAGATATCGAAGGCTCTGATAACAAAATGGCGTACCATTTTGTTGCTATGAGAGCAGATAGGATAGATGGTACAGCTACAGAAAAGTTGGTTTATGAGGATTCCCGATGGAAGT
>JAFOHJ010000034.1 GCA_017421885.1 Clostridia bacterium | reverse complement strand
GCATCGCAGGCCTTTTCCTTCTTCTTATAGGTGTTCTCGGCCTTTTCCTCGGCCTCTGCCATAAACTTTTTTGTACTTTCGATCCTCACGTCGAGTCTGGGCACAGCCTTTTCCATGGCATCGAGTATCTTATCGGGAAGAAAGGCCTGAAACTCACGCAGCAGATCGATTTTCGCAAATATGATCGCCATAATGCCTTCCTCCCTTAAAGCTCTTCCGATTCTTCCAGTATCTTTGCCGATTTTTCTATCCTGTCGGCAAGGGCTAGGGCTACCTCGCCCTGCTTTATCATGTTGTCTGCCATGTTGCCGATGGCCTTAAGGGCCTCCTGGCACACATCGTCCCTCATGTAGTCTGATGCCTCTCTGCAGGCCTTTTTTATGTCGGCGGCATCCTTTGCGATCGCCATGGCAAAGTCATATATTCTGTTGCGGCAGGCTCTCATCTCGTCGGTGTCGCGTCTGATGTCAAGTGTCACTGCCCCACGACCTCCTTTGACTCTTCGATAAGCGCAGCGGCCTGCTCGAGGGCCTCGGATATCAGCAGAAGGGCATCTTTGTTCTCGCCCAGCTCCTTATATATGCCCTCGCACACAGCCTTTATCTCGTCGATACCGTCGTCCTCAAAGGTCTCTTCCAGCTTCTCTACGGCAGCCTCGAGCCTCTGACAGTCGAGTATGACGGCCTTATATGCCATGAGCAGCTTTATCCTCAGCGCTCTGAGCTCTTCACAGCTGACTTCTATCATATCAGAGCTTGACATTGAGCTTCTTGAGCAGCTCGCGGATCATGTCCTGTGCCTGCTCCAGCTTCTCGGCGCTCTTGACATGAGCCGCGCCGTAACTTGAAAGGTCGCCGTTAAGGAGGTTCTTTATCTCACTCAGGAGATTCCTCACCTCACCGGTAACGGTGGTCGTAATGTCCTCTCCGAGGAGCGCTTCGGCCTCGTCGATGCGGCTGACAAGGCGGGCATGTACCTCAAGAAGGTCGCTCTCATACTGCTGAAGCAGCCTTCCGAATCTTTTCTGTTCGGCAGGGTCGCGGTCAAGAAGACTCTTCATCTGTTCCACACTGTATTCCATTACTGCTTACCTCCCTGTCCGCCTGCCGCCTGCTGCGCTGCAAGAATTGCCTTGGCCTGCTCCTCAAGAGCCTTCAGGATCTCGTCGGCCACCTTATCAAGTGTGTCGGCAGCAAGCTTTATATATTCGCCTCGTTCGTCTATTCTCTTCTGAATATCCTGAATATACGAGCCCATCTCGAGATATCCGTCGTCGTGGAAGCTCTCGCCCAGCTTCTTATATTCGCTCCACATAAAGGCCGTCTTGTCTTCAAACTCTTTAAGGTCTTTCATAATGCCCAGCGCGAGCTTTTTCATCTCTACCGGGTTAGCCTTCAAACCAAATCCGGGCATTCTTATGCATCTCCTTTGTTCTGTTCGTTCACATTCTGAACGGCTGCCCTTGCCGCCGCTTCGGCTTTTAGGGCCTCCATTATCTGCTGAGCCGCAATATCCAGCTGATGGGCAACAAGGCCCATGTGTCCGTTTCGCTCGGAAATATCCTTTTCGATAAGCCCAAGCACCTCGCCCAGCTGCCTGTAGCCGTCGTCAATATAGCTCAGGCCCAGCTTTTTATATTCCTTCATCAGCTCGTCTGTCTTGTCGCGGAGGTCGATATAATCCTTGACCAGCGACTGGCTGAGCCTCATTATCTCGATGGGGTTGACCTTGAAAATGTTTTCCTCGGGCATTACTTTTTCACCTCGAACTTCCCGAACTTTTCATAAAGCTCTATAAGATATCGGGCGTGCTTCTTTTCGGCGTTTCCCAGCTCGAGGATGGCATCGCCCCTCTTCTGAATGGCCGCCGCAGTTGCTTCCAGCTGGTCGAGAAGAGAAAGGAAGGTGTGGCTTCCGTTCATATAGGGCTTTGCATCATTGAGATGCTCCTTCATCCTCCAGCATATCTCAAGCAGGTCGCCGTGATAGTCGATAAGCTTCTGGGCGAACTTTTCCCTCTCGTAGGGGTCCTGATCGATGCCCGCCCTGCCGGCCGCGGGATGGTCTGCCGCAGGGGTCACCCCCGCGACATTCGACGATGTCACCGTCACGCCGCCCATGCCGCTCTGTTTGGCCTTGTCCACCTCGGCGATCTTCTCGTCGATCCTCTCCAGCATGGCGGTAATGTCCCAGTCGCAGAGTGGACGGCCGGACACATTTCCGGCATTCTGAGCCGCCGCATAATAGCCCTCGAACCGTGCCGCCGCGGCATTTTTATGGCCGCCGCACTCCTTTAATATGCGCTTCATGGCATAGTCGTAATGGCCGTCGGCCATAAGGTCGTTTATCGAGACTCCCTCAAGGGCCGATTCCATGACCGGGTCGAGGCCGCTCAGAGCATCCTGCATTCCCGAATTATCGGCTATGACGCCCGAACCGTTTGTGAGCACCAGCTTTTTAACTTTTTCTTCACCCATGGATGTCACCTTCTGTTATTCGCCGTCAAGGTAGGGGTTAAAGGTCCTTGCCGTGCCTTTCATATATTCATAAACGGCGCTTATGTTGTTGTTCTGAGCATTGATGATGTTCATTGCCTGTGCCTTGGCAAGGATATCGCCTGCATTCTCGCCGCTCATTCTCATAACGATGCGGTGGTTGAAGCTTCCCTTATCTCTGATGGCTCTCATGTCGGTATAGAAGCCGCTTGATGTGTCGGCGGTGATGAACGTCATAATGCCGAGCTTAAAGCCTTCGTTGATCATCGTCAGCATATCTGCGCAGGCGTTGTAGGCCTGTGCGCCCTCGGGCAGCCCCATCGAATCGCAGACAAGGTTTCCGTCAAAGGAATCGCCCTCGCCGCCTTCGCTTTCTTCGCCGAGAAGCTTGTTGAGCCACTCGAGATCCTTATCGAATCTGCCGGGTTTGGGTTCAGGCTTGGGCTCGGCAGCAGGAGCCGCAGCTCCGCCGCTGATTATGGCCATGAGCCTCATATACTCTTCCTCTGCCTCTTTGATCTCCTTTTCCCTGCGGGCTATTTCATCATCAGCCACATGAGCGCCGCCGCTCTTGGGCACAGAAGCAGGCTCCGAAGTCGGCGCAGGCTCACTTATCATGGTATCCCATGCCTGCTTTCGATTCAGGCTCAGCGAGTTAAGATACTTATAGGTGCTGTCGGCATCGGGCATGATGACAAGAGTGTTCCATTCGTGCGCCACAGAAGTCTCGGAATCAAAGCCGCTTGCCATGGCCTCGAGCTTCTCTGCCTTAAGGCCGATATAACGGCAGACCTCGGCTGCGGTTGAATAGATCTTACAGCCCTGCCTGCGGCAGTCGTTAAGGAAGCTCTTGTTGTTGGCATAGAACAGACTTCCCTTTCCGACGAGGATGACCACCTCGCGGCCTCTGCTGCGCGCATTTCTGATGATGCAACTCATCATCGAGCGGCGCATCTCGCCGTTGTCGCCGACCATAAGGATGTTTTCGCCGTTTTTGGGCCTCATGATGTTCATGTGGAAGCATCTGCCGAGGCCCTGATTCGACCCGATGTAGACTCGCTCGCCCTCATCAGGGATGATGGGAACGCGGTCTTCATAATCAGCGATATCCTCCGGGCTGTATTTATGGCGCTTCTGTCCCGAGTATACCTCGAGGGGGCGGTCGTAGTCGCCGATGCGCTCTCTTATCTCTACAAGCTTTGCGGCCACCTGTTCGTTTGTTGCAAACAGCGATCTTCCGTATTCATAATATATTTTGCGTGCAAACTCGTCGTCAGCGCTGCCCTCCTCGTGCTTATAGATCAGGGTTCCCTGAAGGGCCGACGAAAGCTTTATGATATTCCCGGACAGCTTCTCGTCAGGAGATGTGGGCATGCTGAGGTTTGTCTTTACCTCCGAGGCCGCATTTCTCATGGCGATCCTTATGGGGATAAGGCCCATCATATCATCGCTGAGGCCTTTGAGGTTGGAGGCAAGCTGGGTGCAGAAGAGGATGTTTATGCCATGACTTCGTGCCTCATAAAGTATCTTTTCAAGCTTCTGCCTGTATTCGCTCTCGGCCGCAGCCGCACGAGACATATTGTGGAACTCATCGACAATGACCAGAAGCCTCGGCAGCATATATCCCGCCTTGCGGTAGTTGCCATAGTCATTGATCGGCTTTCCGGTTTCGTTTTTTGCCTTTGTAAAGAGCCTTGCCCTGCGCTCCTTCTCCTGCAGGATGGTGTCGATAATGCTGTAGGATATAGTTTCACTGGGGTCAGCAACAATGTGGCGGACATGGGGCAGCCTGTTTATCTCGTACGCGTCGAATTGGTTGGTCTTATAGTCCACCAACCACATTTCAAGCTCGTCGGGATGATAGTGCATGGCACCGCCCATAATAATGGTGTTGAGCAGGCTGGTCTTGCCCGAACCGACATTACCGGTGATAAGGCCATAGCCCTTAAGGTCATGATCCATCACGAACTCGACGATCTCACCCTTTTCATCCACCATTATGGGGAATCTTAGTTCCTTTACGGCGCTTCTTATATCAGGCAGATAACCTGCGGGATAGTATTTGTCATATCCCGTTTCGATGGCTACCTTCTCCGAATATGCCTTGTTGAGCTCGTCGAAGAACTCAGGCGAGGGGCTGACCTCGATACGCTTGAAGGGAGGATATGTTCCATCCTCTCTGGTGGTCTTTACCAGCGAAAATGTCAGCTCATTCGAATGCGACAGCTTATCACCATTATTCTTCATAAAGCTGAAGCCGCTGCCAATGCCGTCGCCGATGGCATCATTTACAAGGGCGCCGGAGTATCCCTCAAGCTTATCTGCCGTATTTCTCGAAATAAGCACGCCAATGCCGCATCTGTCTGAATTATGTATGATAACCTCAAGGTCATGGATGATCTGCGCCGTGTAGCCGTGGGGGAAATCGCAGAGGACAAGCATGGTATAATTGATCTGCTCGTTCTGATGCTCTTTGTTGTAATCATAAATATCCTCACAGCCCGATGCGGTAAGCTTATGCATCGTATCGGCCACATGAGAGGCGATGCCGGCGATCATATCACCTATCTCATTGGTCTTGGTGCGGTATTCGACAACTCCGCAGCCTTTCGACTCCTTTGTGAGTCTGATAAGGCTTCCGAGGCTCGCTCCCTGATGGACGGGGTCGGCATAATACACCTTGATCGTGTTCTTGGGCATGAATCTGAGGTGCCTCAGGACGATATCGCGGAAGACATCGCCGGTCGACAGCGTCTGCCCTTCGCACTCGGCATAGATTTTGACCATGCTCCACAGGCTGTGAGTCAGAGGAAGAACATAAGAAAAAGGCTTCTTTCTGAAGCACAGAAGATTACCCAGGAAACCGCCTGCGAACTCGATGGCATCATGCTTGCCTGCCGCGCTGTCCCAATTAAACAGGGGCTGATCGTTATTGGCGACATCGGCGACATACTCAAGGTGCCGCCCTATAAGATACTGCTTGTTAAATCCGCATCCGTTATCCTCAGTGATCTCGGGCACAACAGGAGTATAATGCTGCCAGCCTTCCTTGTCGCCGATAAGCTCTGCCGACGAAGCATAATACTCGTTTATATCGTCATATTCGTCCTGACGGATGCCCTTTAATGCCGAGGCATTTGCGCTCGCCACCTGACCGGCCAGAACCCTACGTTCTGCCTCAAGCTGCCTTTTAAAGTTTTTCTCGGTCTGCTCAAGGGCCTCTCTCATCTCTGCCGCGATCGCTTTGTCGGCCTTCTCAAGCTCCCTGGGCAATCTGCCGGTGTCTTTGTTTATCTCATCTATACGCTTCTTCTCGCGGTCCAGCTTGAGATAAAGCTGGCCTGCCATCTGGGTATTTGTATTCCAGCCATCCTCTCTGGCAAGCTTTTTGAGCGTGCTGCCTATGCCCTTCGAGGAGATCTTGTTCAGGATCTCATATCCCTCATTGAGGTCAAAGGGCAGGCCGTCATCCTTGACAAAGGGGAACAGGATATTGCTTCTGGGCACATAGCGCCCCAGCATTCTTTCAAGGTCGGCTACCGCTTTGACATGTTCCAGCCATGCTCTTTCCTGAGCATATATCCTTTCCTTGGCCTCGCTGTACTTCTTATCAAAAGCCATCGCCTGATCTGAGAGGAGCTTTTTATATGCTTCTGTTTGCCTTTCCTCTTCTTCCTGACGCACCTCATAAAGCTGCACTATGGCATTATTCATAACAACTATTTTAGAATAAAGGTCTTTAAGTTTATCGGTCAGCTCCCAGTGATTATACGACATCTCTCTCCCCCTATCAGCTTATATCATTTCCGTCGTCACAGCTCAGGCCGGTCAGCCTTTCTGCAAGGTCGGTGCACCTGTCCATGACGCCCGAAAGGTTGTCTATATTGGTATAGATATCCTCGGCATATCGACGCATGAGGTTGTAATAACGCACCTCGTAGCTCTTCTGTGCCTTGCACTTCCACGAGTTCTGCTTTATATCATCCCACTTCTCCTCAAGAAGGATGTGGGCCTTTTTGCTGTTATCCATTGCATGCGCCTACCTTTTTTTCACATCGTCCCAGATCTCGCTGTCCCACTCGGCCTTCACAGCTGCCGCTTTTTCCGCTTCGGCTGCTGCGGCAAGCTCTCTTGCCTTCTCGCGGTCGGCCCTGATCGCGGCTTCAAGCTGCGATATCTCGTCCTTTAGTGCGGAAGCCTCGTCCGACTCCTGATCTCCAAGCCTTACCAGCCTGCGGTTGAGTCTGCGCAGCTCATGGGTGCGCTCTACCCTCATCCTCTGCTCCATAAGCTCATCTCTGACCCCAGGCAGCAGCTCGCTGTCGAGGATTGCGGCGATCGAAACATCGTCTCCGCTTCCCTTTTCGGTCATCACCGGCAGGAAGGCCTCGAGCTCACTCTTCATATTTTCGGATCCATTATCCACCGCCTCTGTGCATATATTCGCATAAAGCTCAAACAGCTCCTCGGTTCGGGGATAGGAATTATCCACACCGTCGGTGCCGATAAAGGCCGCGGCGGGCAGGTCGGTGGTGTAAAAGAACCTGAACTCGTCGATGGCGCTGCGGTCGCACATGGAAGTCACCACGCTGGCCTCGCACTTGTCGTTCCAGGGGATGGGCTTGTCCATATGTCCCTTTCGGCTGACGGTGACACATTCGCCGTCGCCGTTGCGGATGGCCAACATATATTCGTCTGTGATCAGCAAGGCTATCAGAGTCGCGCCGTAGGCATGCTCGGCCTGCTCGCCGGCAAGATAGCTTTCGCGGTATTTGTCCGATACATTCTTGACTTCATCCTCGGTGAAGGGGCAGGCCTTAACGTCTTCATTAACAGCTTCGCGCCAGCGCATGATTATGTTCTTGCACAGCATCGAAACAACTTCGTTGGCTCTGCGTGCCCCGACAATATGCTCGGCTCTGATCTCCGAGGCAAAATCGTGCATTGCATCCAGTGCAGCCCTGCAGGCAAAGCGCGAGCCGCGGTCGCTTCTTACGAAGTTGCGGCTGCCGTGGCCGTCAGACACCGCAATGATACAAAAGCCCTCGCCTTCCACGGTCTCGGCCCAGTCCTGGCATGGGGTGCCCTCTTTTTTATGGCTGTGTCCGATGGAGCTGACTGCAAAAGCATGCCGGCGGATGCTCTTCTCAGCAGCGGCAGGCTCACGAGCGGCTTCTTTTTCCTCTGTATGCTCATCGGGCTTTTTTGCCGCTCCTATGCCGAGCTTTGATACAACGCTCAGCAGAGCGATCTTAAGTTTATCCAGCTTTCCCATAGCTTATTACCAATCGTTGTCGTCGGCAAAGGGATCAACGACCTTTGCCTTTGTCTTGCCCGAAGCCGAAGCGGTGGCAGTGCCGTTAGCTCCGCCTGCGGGTGTGCTGGTGCTGCCGCCCAGCGATTTGAGTTGAGCGACAAGGCCCTTATACGTAGGCTCAAGGTCATTTCCCGAAGGAACGCCGACCTTGGCAAGATAGCTTTCGATCTCTGCTGCGGTGTTTCCGTCCACGGTAATCTCACCGCGCTCCTTTATCATGTGTGCAAGCTCGCTTATTACCTGCTTTTTCTTATCTTCCTGCTGGCGCCTGATCTGATCGGCGATCTCCTTTTCGTCCACCTTGGTTCCTGCCGTCTGGCTGCGGCTCTGCATCTTGGAGGATACTGTCGCAACATTTACGATAAGGTGCTTAAGGTCCTCCTTCTGACCGTTGCAGGCGAGGACAGTCTCGATATTTCCGGTAAACTCCGACAGAGTCTGGATCGATGCCTTGTCGACGGCGATGGCGATCTTCTGCGCCTCTCTGTACCAGTTGTTGTGCTGAAGGACGGCAAGGCCCGAACGATAGTCGTCGGTAGGTTCGCCGTCGCTGAGCAGGATGATGACGGGGGCATAGTTGCCGGCCGCGCCGTCCATAAACTCTGTTCTCGAGAGCCTGTTTTCAAGTTCGCGGAAGGCCGCGCCCATGTCGGTGAGGCCCGAGGCTTTCATGTCTGTCCACTGAAAATGGTCGAGGTCCTGAACACCGCCGCCGATCCATTTGCAGCCGCTGGAAAAGGCCAGCACACCAATTCGTATCTCGGCATCGGCATTCTCGTCCGATATATTTCTGAGAAGAGGGATCATCTCTTCGATAGCTCCGTTTACCTTGCCGATGTTGCCGCTGGCTGCCATCGAACCCGAACAGTCGACAAGAAGGAAGAGGGTCATAACTTTTCTGGGTATGCTTGTTCCGAATGCGGGCATATTTATTCTCCTTTTTATCCGTCTTTTAAATTATCTCAAACTCTGCGCCAAAAACACTTGCCTTTATCCCGGCCTTTGCCGGCATCCTCTCGCCCGGGGCAAGAGGCCTCTCGGCTCCCGAGGATGTGATGCAGCGCCATGTTTCGCCGCTCACATTAACGATATAATCCCTGCCGGGGAAGCCCTCGGTTCCCACCACCTCAAACACGGGGTCCAGCGCCTCGCGCTCGGGGCATTCATAAAGCTGCGCCTTGCGCACCAGCATTCCGGGATACACCGGCATCGAATACTTCTTAAGCTTTATTTCTCTGAAAAGGGGCAGCTCGTCTCCGCAGGCGGCGCAGACGGCGTCGGTCGAGCTCACAAACTCTTCGTTGCCGCAGGAGGGGCAGCGGCAGATGGTGTTTCTGAACCTGAGCAGAACATCGAGCCATTCTCGCTCCACAAGGCGAGCCCCCTTATATCCGCCGTTTTCAAAGGTCATCGACCCCTTTGTAAAGCTGCGTATGTATGCCTTTCTGAGATATTCGGGCAGCTCGCTCCATATTGCCACAGCATGGTCGCCCACCCCCTTAACGGGAGGGTTAGAGCCATCCTCGGGGTCGAACACAAAGATCGGCGACCTGCCATAAAACTCGCGCTCGTTCTCGGCCGTCATGCAGGCCGGAGTCGAATATTCACCCTCGAGGGGATGAAGATACATAAGCATCATGAACAGTATGACCGACATAGAAAAACGGTCGGTATACTTATCGGGCATCTTCTGCCCCAGCACCACCTCGGGCGCCATATATCTCTGCTTGCCGAGGATTCCGGTGACGTTGCCCTCATAAGCTGCGTTGTCGTTGTCGCAGATAAGGCACTCGCCCGTGTCGGGATCAAAGAAGAAGTTGCCGTCGTTCAGGTCCTGATAACTGTAGCCGCTGTTATGAAGTATCCTGAAGGCATTGACAAGATTGAGCATGGCATCCACCGTCACTCTGAAGCTCTTAAATCTTGCCTTGCGTCCCACCAGCAGCACCGAAAGCTCCTTGAAGCGGTCGGGTCTCAGATCCATGATGTATCCAAAGCTGCCGTGAGTGATATGGGTTATATCCCTGGGCCAGAGGAAATCGTCTGAAGGAGGACCGTTATCTATATTTTTGCACAGGTTGTCATAAAACTGCCGGCGCTGCTCGATAGATTTAAATGTACTTTCGTGATACCACTTAAGTGCCATCTTTTGTCCGTCGTAATCGACAAGATAGACGGTGCCCTGTCCGCCCGAACCCAGCTCTTTGATGATCCTGGCTTTTCTGAAATCGCGTGTTTCTATACTTACTCCGGTGTATGGCTTTGCCATAAATATCCCCCCGAAAAACTTGTGATTATTCTTATATTTTACCACATCGATTAGTCTTTTCAAACTTTATCAAAAAATAATATACACAAAAAATCCTATATTTAATGTATATATATGCCAAAAAGGTAAAATAAAAAGGGGATTTTGTCCCCCTTCCCCTTGACGCATTCTTCTTATTTTCTTATTATTCTAGTATATTACAAATCACTCCAAGGAGCTGAATATACATGAAATGTCCCGACTGTCAGAAGAGCTGGGCT
>JAFOHJ010000276.1 GCA_017421885.1 Clostridia bacterium | reverse complement strand
GGGGAAGGCTCTTGTCAATCCCTCTGGGGTCGCTTTGCTCACCCACCTCCCTTTAGGCAAGGGAGTCATGGGCTAAGAAAATCCCTTTTTAAAATTATGTAAACGGTGTTTTAATGCCTGTTTTTCTGTGATATACTATAAGGTAACATACTATGCCTTTTGGCAGATATATTGAAATTATTAAACCAGAATATACAAGAAGTGGGGTATGAACAATGCAGAGAGTCGGAATCACCATTGACGGAAAGCAGTATACGATAATCGCCGACGACGAGGAGGCCCACGTCCTCCGCAGCGCACAGCTGGTCGACGAATCCTTGCAGGAGATCAAAAAGTCGTCCAGAGGTCTGGCAACGGTAGATGCAGCTATCCTTACGGCCCTCAATATGGCCGATAAGTATCTTAAGGCGCAGCAGTCCACCGACAATATGCGCGCTCAGATCAAGAGCTATGCCGAAGAGTGTGCCTCGCTGAGATCGGAAATAATCAAGCTTAAGAAGCATAAAGGGGAATAACATATATGGCACTTGAAGTAATGAGCCCTGCCGGTTCGCTTGAATCGGTAATGGCGGCCGTGCGCGGAGGCGCCGATGCCGTCTATTTCGGTGCGGGCGATTTTAATGCCCGCCGCAATGCCAAGAACCTCACCGACGAGGAGCTGGCCACCGCAATGAAATACTGCCGTCTTCGCGGCGTAAAGACATATATCACCGTAAACACACTGGTCACCGACCGCGAGCTTTTAAAGGCCAAGGCTCTCATCGAGAAACTGACCGAGATGGGCGCCGATGCCCTCATCGTTCAGGACCTGGGCATGGCAAAGCTTATAAAGGCGGTGTCGCCTCAGATGCCCATCCATGCCTCCACCCAGCTCACCATTCACGACCTGCCCGGCGTTATGGCGGCATATGAGATGGGATTTTCGCGCGTTGTTCTCTCGCGCGAGCTGCCCCTGAGCGAGATCGAGTTCATCTGTAAAAACAGCCCTGTCGAGATCGAGATTTTCTGCCACGGCGCCCTCTGCATGTGCTACTCCGGCCAGTGCTATCTGTCGGCGGCCATCGGCGGCCGAAGCGGCAACCGCGGCCTTTGCGCCCAGCCCTGCCGCATGATGTATTCCTATGCCGGCGAGAATCCCACCTATCCCCTCAGCCTCAAGGATCTGAGTGTTGCCAAGTGGCTGCAGGATATCGAAAAGGCAGGAGTCACCTGCATCAAGATCGAGGGACGCATGAAGAGGCCCGAATACACAGCTCTTGTAACCAAGATCTATAAGGATGCCGTCACCTTCGGCAAGAATCCCTCGAAGGACGACATGCTCAAGCTGGAGATGCTCTTCTCCCGCGACGGCTTCACCGACGGCTATATTGCCGACAATAAGGGCAAGCACATGTTCGGCACACGCAGCGAGAACGACAGCCGCGAGGCCCGCGCCATCTATAAAGAGGCAAGGGAGATCTATGAATCGGAGCCCGAACCTCCCGTAGTAGGTGTTTCTTTTGCCTTCAAGGCCGAAAGCGGCGCCCATATGAAGCTCACCGCGTGTGATCGCGACGGCAACACCTATTCGGCCGAGGGCCCCGTGCCCGAAAAGGCCATCAATCGTCCCACATCCCGTGAAGACGTTTCGGCGGCCCTTCACAAGACGGGCGGAACGGTGTTCTATCCCCTCGATGTCGACATCGACCTTGAGGACGGCCTGAGGATCCCTGCCGCCGCCCTCAATGCCATGCGCCGCCAGTGCACCGAGGGTCTTGCCTCGGGCAGGCGTATGCCCCCCAGACGCGTGATCTCCGATTTCCAGCCCGGTGTCCGCCGCCTCGGCTGGGAGGGAAAGCCGGGATATATCTATTCCTTCCTGCGTATGGAGCAGATCACTCCCGAGATCCTCGACCTTAAACCCGACTATGTCTATCTGCCGCTGGGCGAGCTCTACAGCCACCTCGAACTGGTAAAGAAGGTGGCGGCCAAGGGCGTGCGCTTTGCCGCAGTCATGCCCCGCGTCATCTACGGACGCGAGTGGCCTTCGGTGCTCAACCGACTGCGCGACCTGCGCCGCGCCGGAGTTAAGAGCGTTGTGTGCACCAACATCGGCCATCACTACCTGCTCAAGGATCTCGACCTTGAGATGAGGGGCGACTTCGGCCTCAATATCATGAACTCGCAGAGTCTCCGCACCCTCAAGGAAAAGGGACTTTCGTCGGCCACCATCTCCTTTGAGATGACTCTGCCCCAGATCCGCGACCTCTCCTATCTGCTGGACAGCGAGCTCATCACCTACGGCCGCCTGCCTCTGATGATCACCGAGAACTGCGTTCTCAAGCACCTTGACGGAAGCGGATGCCCCTGCGACGGCGGCCCCGTATACATCACCGACAAGACCGGCCGCGCCTTCCCCATCTATAAGGAAGAGGGCTGCCGCAGCACACTTTATAACTCCGAGCCTCTGTGGCTGGCCGACAAGGGCGAAGACCTTAAAAACCTCGGCGTAAGATGGCACAGGCTGTCCTTCACCACCGAGAATCCCAAAGAATGCCTCCGCATCGCCGTCGCATACATGGGCGGCGAGGCAACTCAGCCTTCCAAAATGACAAGAGGCCTCTATTACAGAGGTGTTCAGTAATGGTGAATGTAAAGATAAAGCGCCTGGAGCGCGAAGGCAGGCTGCCCTCGCTGCCCCGATATGCCACCGAGGGCGCGGCGGCCTGCGACCTTGAGGCTTTCATCTCGGGATATCTCGAGCTCGACCCCGGCGTACGAATGGCCATTCCTACCGGCCTCTCCATCGAGCTGCCCGAGGGCTACTGTGCCTTCATCATGGCGCGCAGCGGTCTTTCCCTTAAAAAGGGCCTCAGTCTGGCAAACGGAGTAGGCCTGATCGACAGCGACTATCGCGGCGAGATCATGGTGTCGCTCCGCAACGATTCCGATGAAACGGTTAGGATCGACGACGGCATGAGGATCGCTCAGATGCTTATACTGCCGGTGCCTGCCGTGACATTTATCGAGGCCGACACCCTTGGTGAGACAAAACGCGGAGAAAAAGGTTTTGGCTCGACAGGATTCGACAAAAAGAAAGAAGAAATTGTGATATGATGATTCTGGCTTCAAGATCCCCCCGCAGACAGGAGATCCTCGCAAAGCTTGTTCCCTCTTTTTCGGTCATCCCCTCAACGGCCGACGAGGAGCTGGACGTCACCGATCCCCGCACCTATGTCAGAGAGCTGGCCATACGAAAGGCCGGAGATATATCGTCCTCCCATCCACACGACACGGTGCTGGCAGCTGATACCATAGTTGCCATTGGCGACCGCATCCTCGGCAAACCTCTTAGCGAAGACGAGGCCTTCTCCTATCTGCGATCCCTCTCGGGCGAAGTGCACGAGGTCTATACCGGCGTTGCCCTCATCCACGAAGGAAACCTCCACTCCTTCGTTGAATGCACCGAAGTGCACTTCCGCCACCTCACAGACGAACTTATCCGCAGCTATATTCAGAGCGGCGAACCGATGGACAAGGCAGGTGCCTACGGCATCCAGGGCATCGGCGGCCGCTTTGTGGAAGGCATCCACGGCGATTATTACAACGTCATGGGCCTGCCCCTCTGCGCTCTCTCCTGCCTCCTCGAGGAGCTGGGCATTCTGCCCGGAGGCGAGGAGAGATGAAGTTCTTAAGATCCCGCCTTTTCGCGTTTATCATGTGCATAGTCCTGCTGTGTGTGGGGCTCATGCTTCATTCGGCATATACGGGAGAGTCCTCGCCGCTTACCCGGCTTCTGGGAACGGTGGTCACTCCCGTTCAGAATGCCGTTGCCGGCGCATTCGACGGCGTAAACGGATTTTTTGGATATTTCTACCGCTATTCCTCCCTTGTGGAAGAGAACCAGCGTCTTCAGGAAGAACTGGCCGAATACCGCGAGATGGAGCAGAAATATCTCAATGCCATAAACGAAAACACCGAGCTTCGCAAGCTCACCGGCCTCAAGGCCAAATACCGCGACTTTGATTTCGAGCTCTGTCAGGTGGCATCGGTCTACCGCGGCTCGGCTCAGGCCGGAATGGTGCTCAGCAAGGGCAGCTCGGCCGGCATCGAGCAGGGCGACACCGTTATGACCCGCGGCGGAATGATCGGCTATGTTTCCGATCTCGGCCCCGGATACTGCGAGATCGTCACCGTTCTGGACGTTGCCTTCAAGGCCGAGGCCAAGGTGGCGCGCACCCGCGAGACGGTCATTGCCGAGGGCGATTTCGAGCTGATGGGCGACGGCTATTTCCGCCTTTCCTACCTTTCGCCCGACTGCGACATTCAGGAAGGCGACATCATCGAAACTTCGGGCTATGCCGGAGTTTATCCCCAGGGCCTTATCCTCGGCACGGTAAAACGCGTCGAGCTGGACTCCAGCGGCCTCATGGCCTATGCCGTGGTCGAGCCGGTGGAGGACATCGCGGAGATAAGATGGGTCTATGCCGTAAAGGATTTCGAGGTGGTGGATTGATATGCAGTTCACTCTCTCGGTCGACCGCGACCGTCTTATAAAGACGGTGCTTTATTTCCTTCTGATAACCCTCTCCTATGCCATCTGCGGCACACGCGGCATGGTGTGGGGGCCCGATATGGTGACGGTCAACCCCATGCCCTTCATCATCGCGGCCATCGCATTTTATGAGGGTCCTTATATGGGCGGCAGCCTCGGGTTTTATGCCGGACTGCTTCTCAGCCTCCAGTCGCACACCCACGAGGGCTTCGAGGCGCTGGTGCTGGCCATGCTGGGCATCCTCTGCGGCAGCGCCGCCGTTCTGTTCATGCGCAGGACCTTTGCATCGGTCATGGTGTGCGGGCTTAGCTTCATGGCGGTGCGCGGAATCATCTCCTCCATCTACTATCAGCTCTTCTACGGCATTTCGTGGCAGGGCATCATGATAGAATATCTTAAGATAACCTTCCTTTCGGCTCTTACGGGGGCGATTGGATGGACGATCGTTTCAAATATACACGGGCGTTTCACGCCAAAGGGCAATTACTGATTTAAATGAGCAAAAAACAGGTTTTGATAAGGATGATAGTGCTTTCGGTGGTCATGGCAATGATCGCCGGAGTGCTGTCGCTCCGCCTCGTCTATCTCCAGCTGGTAAAGGGCGAGGAATACCGGGCCTCGGCTGCCAACCAGACCTCGGTAAGATACAATATAAAAGCTTCAAGAGGCGAGATATACGACCGCAACGGCCTTAAGGTCGTGTCGAACCAGTTGTCTTACTCGGTAAGGTTCAACTATTTCGACTGGGACCGTCAGAACCAGAACAGCATCATTCTGGAGGTCTGCTCTATCCTGAAAAGCAGCGGTCTGACATGGAACGACAGCCTGCCCATCACGGCGGGTTATCCTTTTGCCTATACATACGACAGCCCCGACAGCCGTGCGGCAAAGGATCTTAGAGAGTTCTGCGAAAGTGATCTCGACCTCAGCGGGCTTTCCCCCGAAGATATCGAGGACGACGGACTTCCCAATGCCGCCGTCCTTTTCGAGCTGCTGTGCGAAGAGTTCGGCATCGACCCCTCCCTGCCTCTCAACCAGCGCAGGCTGATCGCGGGAGTCAGATATGAGATGAAGCTGCGCGAGTTTTCGCGCTATACCCCCTTCACTCTGGCCTCCGACCTCGATATTGACACCGGCGCCCACATCGTTCAGATGTATCAGTCGCTGCCCGGAGTCACCATCGAACCCGACAGCAGCCGTAAATATGAGACCTCCTGCGCCGCCCATCTGCTGGGATTCATCGGCCCCATCTATAAGGAGGAATATGCCGAGCTCAAGGATCAGGGCTACGGCCTCAACGACACCCTCGGCAAGGCCGGACTTGAAAAGGCCTTCGAGAGCTGGCTCCACGGCATCGACGGCAAGGAAACGGTGGTTTCTGACGTAACCGGCGAGGTGGTCGACCGCTATGTTTCCACCGAGCCCCAGCCGGGCGACAATGTATTCCTGACCATAGATATGGAGCTTCAGGAGGTCACCGAGCGCGCTCTGGCCGAGACCATCGAGAATATAAGGGCAAAGGGCCGCTACAGCACAAATAAGGCGGGCGCCGATGCCGAAGGCGGCGCGGCGGTGGTCATCGACGTCAATTCGGGCGAGATACTGGCCATGGCCAGCTATCCCACCTACAGCCTCGAGAACTACAATGCCGATTATAATTCTCTGCTGCAGGATCCCCTCACCCCTATGCTCAACCGTGCCACCATGGGCCTCTATCCCCCCGGCTCCACCTTCAAGATGGTCACTTCGGTTGCGGCGCTTGAGGAGGATATCATCAACCCCAACACAAAGATACGCGACTTGGGCCGCTACACCTATTACGACGACTATCAGCCAAGATGCTGGATCTTCAAGGACCGAGGCATCACCCACGGCCTGATCAACGTGTCGGAGGCCCTCAAATACTCCTGCAACTACTTCTATTATGAAGTCGGCCGAGTCATGGGCATCGACACCCTTGTGGGATGGGCCGAAAAGCTGGGCCTGGGACAGAAGACCGGCGTTGAAGTGGGAGAATATGCCGGACAGATCGCCTCGCCCGAGACCATTGCCGATTGGCAGGGCGGCCTCACCCTTCAGGTGGCCATCGGACAGTCGGCTCATCAGTTCACACCCATCCAGCTGGCCAACTATGTCGCCACCATCGTAAACGGCGGCACAAGATACCAGCCTCACCTGCTCAGGAAGGTAATGGATTACAGCCTCAGCAGCACGGTCGATGAGGCCGAGCCCACCGTGCTCGACACCATCGAGCTCGACCCCTCCACGATCAATGCCGTCAAGGCCGGCATGCGCGGCGTAGTTACCGAAGACGGCACGGCTTCGTCGGTGTTTGTCGGCTTCCCCATCGAGGTCGGCGGCAAGACCGGCTCGGCACAGACACGCAGCGGACGTTCGGCCCACGGTGTCTTCGTTTCCTTCGCTCCCTATGACGAACCCGAGATCGCGGTGTGCGTAGTAGGTGAGTTCGCAGGCTCGGGCGGCAGCGTCGCTCCCGTTGTAGTCGAGATATACAACCAGTATTTCGGCCTGGGCGAGCCGGATGCGAGTGAAAACGACGGCGCGGTAAGTAATTAAAGTTTTTACTGCAGTTTTTGTGGTTCATGACAGAAAAGCCTTGTATGTTAAGTAAAATTAATGTATAATATGCTCAAATAGGGCCTATTGGCAGTTTATCAGGAGGAAAATCGTGGGACAGGTCATTTCAGTTGTATCGGGCAAAGGCGGAACCGGCAAAACATCGTTTTGCGCCGGAGTTGCGGTTGCTCTCTGTGCCCTCGGTGAAAAGGTCCTGCTGATCGATGCCGACAGCGGCCTCAGGAGCCTCGACATCGTCCTCGGCATGAGCGACAG
>JAFOHJ010000275.1 GCA_017421885.1 Clostridia bacterium | reverse complement strand
TTTTTCCGCGGTATTCCTGAAGGATAGAGTTTTCA
Organism: Clostridia bacterium; assembly: GCA_017421885.1. Next base: position 2,306 of record JAFOHJ010000275.1, on the reverse strand, counting down.
ATGGTAAAGTCGGATATGGTATTTTCATTTCTGCGCATGGTGATTCTCCTTTTCTTATGATAGTGTTTTGCGGGCGTGCAATGCACGCCCCTACAGGGTGGTTTTCCATCGGACGGTCGTAGGGGCGAGCATTGCTCGCCCGGCCGCGGGCTGCATACTTCGTTTTTAATTTTCAAGGTGCTGTCGGTGAAATAAATAATATCACTATATATAAGGAGAATCATTTTGGCGGTGGAGCTTTGATGTCAGGAGCCCAGTCGCTCCACAGCGCGAAGGCACAGCCTATGCCGAGGCTGCGTGCCTCCTCCAGTTTGAGACGGGCCGTATCCTCGTTGTCGAACATGACGAAGTGAGGCTTCCGCCCCTCATCCATGTAGGTGAAATAGCGGCAGCACAGGTCATCCGAGAAGAAACTCTCGCCGCCACAGCGTTCGAGCAGGCAGGTGAACTCCTGCCGGGATAGAAACCGCCCCGAAGGGTCGGGCGAGGGCATAGTGAAGTCGTGCCGTGTGCGCACTATCTCAAGGGCAAGGCGTGATGAACCGTGTTTCTCGCAGAAATGCCCCAGCATATCTCTCAGGCTGCCGCCGCTGACCGCCGAGGGGATGATGTATACGCCCTTCTTTGCAAAGGCAGACAACTGCTCGGGGATAAAATAGCGGATGCCGAGGGCATCGAGCCGAGGACAGATGCGTTCTGCGGCCGCCATGCCGCTTTCGTCTGCCGGCAGGTCGAGAAGTATGCCCTCCATCGCGCCTTGATGCACAAGGGATATGACCTCGCGCAGGTCGATGCCGCCGTCCGGCGGCAGGGGTGATGAGGGCGGCATATATATCCCGATGAGACCGCCCCGCCCGGAGGGTGCCTCTCTGACAATGCCCCGGTCGCACAACCGGAAGTTCAGCCATGCAAAGGGCGGAGATGCCTGCGCCGGCGCACCGCCGCTGCCCATTACAACCGTAAAAGTTTTGATATTGTCTGTCATTTGCCTTGCCCCCCATGTGCGTCCTGTGATAAAATATATTCGAAATAAACCTATCAGGAGAGAATATGATTTTTCCGTTTCCCCATAAAATATATGACGATGTCACCTGCATAAGACCCGAGTTTCTCCGCGAGAGAGGCATAAAGGGTCTGCTGCTGGACATCGACGGAACATTGGCTCAGACCCGCGATCCCCAGCCCTCCAAAGAGGTGAGGGAGTGGCTCGAACTGATGAAGAGCGAGGGTATAAAGCTCTTTATCCTTTCCAACAACAAAAGCCCGGTCAGGACCGAGAGCTACGCAAGGCTCATCGGGTGCGACTGGAGGCACAAATCACGCAAGCCCTCGACTCTTGGCTTCCTCGATGCGGCAGAGAGGTTGGGCCTCGAGCCTTCCGAGATTGCCATTGTGGGCGACCAGATCTACACCGATGTTCTGGGCGGCCTGCGCTCGGGTATGACCACTCTTATGGTGCAGTCCACCGACACCTATCTCTGGTATTTCCCGCTGAGGCGATTTGCCGAGCTGCCCTTCAGATTTGAAAGGGGCAATATATGAGCTATGCCCTGTTCGGCCCGGCCGGCATGAGCGACGATGCCAAAAAGGTCTGCAAGGCCTCGCTTCAGATGCCGAAGTTCCTTTCGGAATACGGCCTTGACTGCTTCGAATATCAGTGCGGCAGGGGAGTGACCATCGGCGAAGAATCGGCAAGGGCATTGGGAGCCGAGGCAGCAAGATGCGGCATAAAGATGTCGCTCCACTCGCCCTACTATATAAACCTTTCGGCGGCATCAACCGAAAAGATCGAAAAGAACCTGATGTATATCACAAAGTCGGCTCAGGCCTGCGATTTTATGGGAGGCGACCGTGTGGTGGTCCACTGCGGCGGCCTTTCGGGGCAGAGCCGCGGCGATGCCTTTAAGAATACCATCGTGAACCTCGGGGAGGCTCTTAAGGAGCTGGAGAGCATGGGCCTCAGCCATGTCAGGCTGTGTGTCGAGACCATGGGCAAGATCAATGTCCTCGGCGACGAAGACGAGGTCCTTGAGATCTGCAGGCATGACGAGCGCCTGCTGCCCTGCATCGACTTCGGCCACCTCAACAGCCGCACACAGGGCGGCATGAGCCGCGAAAGCGACTTTCTGAGGATGCTCGGCAAGATGGAGGATGCCCTGGGAGCCGAGCGTGCACGCGTCTTCCACGGCCATTTCAGCAAGATAGAATATTCAAAGGGCGGCGAGGTGCGCCACCTGACCTTTGAAGACGATGTCTATGGCCCTGACTTTGACCCCCTCGGCAGGCTGCTTGCCGAAAGGGGATAC